>CAZLOP010000318.1:0-2104 GCA_964561205.1 uncultured Clostridium sp.
TGCTCAGCACTTCTTTCACCAATCATAAGATTAAATTCTTTTCTTACATAAGAAATTATTGACTGATCTAATTCATCTCCAGCTACTCTTAAAGATTTGCTTGTAACAATACCGCCAAGTGAAATAATAGCAACTTCTGTTGTACCTCCGCCAATATCAACTATCATGCTTCCTGTTGGTTCATTAACTGGAAGTCCTGCACCTATAGCAGCTGCCATTGGTTCTTCCATTAATACTACATCTCTTGCTCCTGCAAGTTTTGTTGCTTCTTCTATTGCTCTCTTTTCAACTTCAGTAACTCCTGATGGATAACATACAATTACTCTTGGACTTTTAAAAGCATTTTTGTTTGTTACTTTTTCAATTAATGTTTTCATCATTTCCTGTGCCACATCAAAATCTGCAATTACCCCATCTTTTAATGGTCTTATTGCAACAATGTTTCCTGGTGTTCTGCCTATCATAAGTTTAGCTTCTGAACCAACTGCAAGTGTTTTCTTAGTAACATTATTTATTGCAACAACTGAAGGTTCCCTAAGTTCTATACCCTTTCCTTTTACAAATACTAATGTATTTGCTGTACCTAGATCTATTCCCATATCTTTATTTGAACCAAAAATTCCCATATTTTGTATGCTCCTTCCACAATTTAAACAAATCTTCTATCCTTTAGACTAATGAATTTATTATTTCCTATTATTATATGATCTAATAATTTTATGCCAAGAATACTGCCACACTCTTTTATACGTAATGTTATGTTAATATCTTCGGTGCTTGGTGTGGGATCACCTGATGGATGATTATGACATATTATTATTGATGCACTGCTTTTATTAATTGCAGGTTTAAAAATTTCTCTTGGATGCACAATTGAATTATTTAAACTTCCTTTAAATACATCCTTACTTCCAATTACTATATTTTTTGTATTTAAAAATACTACTTTTAGTATTTCCTGTTCCAAATCTTTCATTTCGTTCATTACCATATCTGCAAAATCTGCAGGGCAGGTAATTTTTATTTCTTTTTTAGATGCTCTTAGAGAATTTATTCTCCGATTCAGCTCTGAAATAGCTAAAATTTGAGATGCCTTTACTTTTTTTATTCCTAATGCCTTTACTTCTTCCAAAGTTGCATTAAAAATTCCATCTAAGCCATCGAAATGTTTTAAAAGCTTATTACTCAGCTGAAGCCTGTCACTTCTTCTCTCATTTCCAATAAGAATTGCTAGAAGTTCGTCATTAGAAAGCATATCTGCTCCAAACCGTGTAAGCTTATCTTCTGGTGTTTCATAAAATATTTTTTCAGCATCTGACTGAATTTGTTTCATCAATCCGCCTCCACATATTAATATTCCCCACCACCATAAATAATATATACTTTAGTATTTTAAATTATGGACTTAAATAATGATTTTAATTTATTGAGAGGCAGTCCTACTACATTATAGAAACATCCTTCAATGCTTTCTACAAAAATACCGCCAAAGCCTTGTATTCCATATGCACCTGCTTTATCCATAGGTTCACCCGTACTAATATACTGTTTAATTTCATTATCTGTAATTTCAGAAAATGTTACTTTAGTTTTTACACTTTCAGTTTTCACTAAATTTGTTTTTGTGTTTATTAATGCAACACCTGAATACACGTAATGACTTTTTCCTGAAAGAGATTTCAGCATTTTATATGCATCCTGTTCATTTTCAGGTTTACCTAAAATCTTATTTTCACTTACAACTACAGTATCTGCACCTATTATTACAGCTTCATCTGTTATTTTTTCTTTTACATCCATAACTTTCCCTAATGCTATTTTTTTAACATACTCATCTACAGATTCTTTGAATATGATGCTGTTTTCATCAAAGCTGCTTACAATCACATCAAAATCTTTTACTATTCTGGTTAGAAGCTCTATACGTCTTTCTGATGCTGATGCCAATATTATTTTCATCATATCACTCCTCATTTCAATAAAGAATCTATCATAAATATTATTAACAAAAGTAATATAAATAGACATGAAGGGTGTAGATTTTTCATGAAAATCTACACCCTATAGTTTATCATTTAAAAACATCATAAACAAGTGTGTTACA
>CAZLOP010000319.1:0-2100 GCA_964561205.1 uncultured Clostridium sp.
TAAAACTGCAACTAAAACTCAAATAAAACATACAATTGAAAAAGCTTTTGGAGTAAATGTTGTTAAAATTAACACATTAAACACTAAACCTAAAGCTAAAAGAGTTGGAAGATATACCGGAAAAACAAAAACTTACAAGAAAGCAATCGTTACTTTGGCTGAAGGTCAAAGCATCGAAATATAAAGATAGGAGTGAATAAATATGGCAATTAAAAAATATAAACCAACGACTAATGGTCGTCGTGGAATGACTACACTTGCAAACGAAGAAATTACAACTTCAACTCCTACTAAATCTTTATTAGCTAGTAAAACAAAAACTGGTGGACGTAATAACCAAGGTAAAATGACAGTTCGTCAGATTGGTGGAGGATCTAAAAGTAAATACCGTGTTATTGACTTCAAAAGAAATAAAGTTGGAGTTACTGGAAGGGTAGCAACAATCGAATACGATCCAAATCGTAATGCTAATATTGCATTAATTAATTACAAAGATGGTGAAAAAAAATATATCATTGCTCCAAAAGGTTTAACAGTTGGAACAATAATTGAAAATGGACCACAAGCGGATATTGTAGTAGGTAATGCATTACCACTTGAAAATATTCCAGTTGGTACAACAGTTCATTGTATTGAACTTAAACCAGGAAAAGGCGCAGAATTATGTCGTGCTGCAGGTACATCTGCACAAATCCTTGGTAAAGATGGAAAATACGTTATTGTAAGATTACAATCTGGTGAAACTAGAAAAATCTTAGCAACATGTATAGCAACAATTGGTGTAGTTGGTAACGAAGATTACGAACTAATTAATTGGGGTAAAGCTGGACGTACTCGTCACTTAGGAATTAAGCCTACAAACCGTGGTTCTGTAATGAACCCTAATGACCATCCACATGGTGGTGGTGAAGGTAGAACACCAGTAGGACGTAAGAGTCCAATGACTCCTTGGGGTAAACCTGCTCTTGGATATAAAACAAGAAATAGTAAAAAAGCTTCTAGCAAACTTATTGTTAGTAGAAAGAAAAACAAATAGGAGGTTGTTATGGCAAGAAGTTTAAAAAAAGGACCTTATGTATTCGATAGATTACTAAAAAAAGTTCAAAATTTGAATAAAGAAAATAAACATGAAGTTATAAAAACTTGGTCTCGTCGTTCAACAATTTTCCCAGATTTTGTGGGACACACATTTGCTGTACATAATGGAAAAGAATTTATTCCTGTTTATGTAACAGAAGATATGGTAGGACACAAATTAGGAGAATTTGCACAAACTCGTAAATTCGGCGGACATGCAGGACAAAAGTAGGAGGTAAAGAATGGAAACATATGCAATACATAAAAGCGCTATGATAGCTCCAAGAAAAGCTAGAATGACTATGGACCTTATAAGAGGAAAAGATGTCGCTACAGCAGAAGCTATCTTAGAAACAACTAATACAAAAGCTAGTCGTTTAATAATGAAAGTTTTAAAATCAGCAGTTGCAAATGCTACAAATAATTTTGGAGCAAACGAATCTGATTTATTTATCTCTGAATGTTATATTAATCCTGGGATGGTGCTAAAAAGAATTAAATTTGCATCTAGAGGAAATGTTGATAGAAGAGATAAGAGAACAAGTCATATTACTATAAAAGTATCTGACGGTAAGGAGGCAAAATAGTATGGGACAAAAAGTAAGTCCAATAGGATTCAGAGTTGGAGTAAATAAAGACTGGGAATCTAAATGGTATGCTAAAAAAGGCGAATTTGGAGATGTTTTAAATAAAGATATTAAAATTCGTAAATATTTAGCTAAAAATATGAAAGATGCTGGTATTGCTTCTGTAATTATCGAAAGAAAAAATGACAGATGTGATGTAACAATTAATACTTCTAAACCTGGTGTAATTATTGGCCGTGGTGGAGAAGATATTGAAAAATTAAGAAAAGCTTTATCAAAAGCTGTTGGAGAAGATATTCACGTATCAATCGTTGAAGTTAAAAATCCAGATTTATGTGCTAAATTAGTTGCAGATAATATCGCTGCACAAATAGCAGCACGTGCACCATTTAGAAGTGCACAAAAAAGAGCCATTAGAAATACTATGAAAGCAGGA
>CAZLOP010000320.1:0-2095 GCA_964561205.1 uncultured Clostridium sp.
ACGAGGCACAAAGAGCCATAGCAAAGGGTCAAGCAGTGGTGCTTTATGACGAGGACATTGTTATTGGCGGCGGAATAATTGAATAAAAAAATAAGCTGCCACAAACCGGTTTAATGATTTGTGACAGCTGTCTTTTGGTCTTAGAGCATAGTGTACCTTGCCATAGGGGTTAGGGAAGTTGACTATTGTTAAGGTCTATTATTTCGGTTTTTAAAGCTTTTCCATTTTTTAAAACAATAAATATTGTTCCATTTTCATCAATGTAAAGCTTGCACATCAAATAAGCTTCTGAATTGGCTTGAAAATTTTTTGTCGGTTTTGTTGTGCTTGGCACAGCATCGTTTATAGTTCCTAAATATTGCATATTCTCTGTGATGTTTTCATCTAACGACATTACATCAGCATATAAGCAGCCGTCATAATAAAACATAGGTCTATATGTGGGTTTATCAAAAAAGCCAAAGGAGAACATACAGTAGATAATTATCGGGGCTATAAAAATAATAGGTAAAAGCTTTTTGATAATATTAATCACTCCTTATAGCATACATAAAAATCTTTTCGTTTTTTTGTTTCTCCTATAAAAAATTGTAGAATCAGAAAAACCATATAAACATCTATTTTATAAACTCCGAAAGCTCTTTTATTAAATCGTCAAAGCCTTCGTTTTGGGAACGGTCAACATAAGTCAATCTAAGGTCGTATACTAATCCATCTGACTCAAAAATTGCACAATATATATTAGGTGACAAAAAAGCTAAAATCACTTTAACATTAGAAATAATGATTGTTTTTTCTGTGCCGTTTTCATATATGGCAGTTTTTTTCCAATCATCAAATGTTTTAGATTTGTCAAATAAACATTTGTATTCAACTCGATATTTTTCATTTGTCTTTGAAACGCAAAGCGAATACCAGTGCTTATAATTTAATTCATCGCCATCTTTTTCGTAATACAAGTCAATATTATATTCACCGTCTGAATCTAAAGGCAAATTATCCATAAGCAACTTTTTAGGATAAATTGCTGTGATAGTATCCATGCTTTTGATTTTAGACACTTCTCCTTTACGATAAATATCTATAACTTGTGCCGGAATCATATTGAAAATTATTAACGATATAATAATTAAAGAAGCAACAATTGCTATTTTATGAAAGTTTATAGACACTTTCTTCCTTTTTATATCGACACATTCAAGAATATATTTTTCGCTGATATGCTCCAAACCATCCATTAATGTTTTTGTGTCCATTAAATTATCCCCCTTTCAGTTAAATATTTTTTCATATCCTTGCGTATTCTGGATAATTTAGTTCTTATTGCACCTTGACTAATATTAGTGAGTCTTGAAAGCTCATCATAAGAGTCCATATACCAATATCTGCGAATAAACAATATTCTGTTTTCCCTGCTCAGAGTTTCTAAATAGTTATCTACATAAGATATAATCTCCTTTATGTCATAAGGCGAATCTGTTAATTCCTCAGACGATATAATATTTGTAAGCTCATCAACACAAATATCATAAATGCCATTTCTCTTTTTTGCTGAGTTGTATCTGTATTTTTTAATTGAAAGATTTCTGACAATTCTAAGCAAATAAGAAAGTAAAGGGTTTGGTCTTTGAGGTGGAATATTATTCCATAGTGCTAAATATGAATCATTGACACATTCTTCGGAATCTTCAAAGTTATTTAACACATTCATAGAAACTTTCATTGCGTATTTTCCATATTTTAATGAAAGCTCGTTAATTGCGTCTTCTGAACGCATAAAGAATAATTCGATTATATCATTGTCGTTCAAGTTTATAAACCTCCTTTCTAACTCTACATTAGTTAACTACCCATTTATTTCATTTTGTTACAAAAAAATACAGCTTTTATAAAATTTTCCTATAAGAAGAGAGAATTCCTGCTGACTTATTATATATCAAAGAAAAGCTTTTGTAATTTCGATTTTTTAAATAATGTTTGGTCAATTTCGTTAAATCACTTTACTTAACACAACCTATTTGATATAATTATCAATATTTTTACAACCCTTAAGGAGCACCATATCCATGATAGACCTTATTAAAAGAAACACACC
>CAZLOP010000321.1:0-2091 GCA_964561205.1 uncultured Clostridium sp.
GCATTCCAAGATAGTGTGATTGTATTACCGTTAGTTGTAAATGCTCCATTTGTAGGATTATCTAAGGTTGAATATCTATTAGATGTTTCTGTAGGCTCTGTGCCAGACTTGTATAAAGCAGTCATTTTCATGTCGCTAGGAGTATGCTCACTAGGAAGTAAGGCAGGTATTGTTTCTTTTTCTACAGTAACGCTAACTACACCAGAAGGTTTTTGGAATTTAGCATTTTTCTTA
Source organism: uncultured Clostridium sp. (assembly GCA_964561205.1). GTDB lineage: Bacteria > Bacillota > Clostridia > Clostridiales > Clostridiaceae > Clostridium. Next base: position 235 of record CAZLOP010000321.1, read on the forward strand.
TAAACTTTATTTGCTACTTCAGCCATAATACCACGTCTAGCTCTACCACCAGGTGTTGAAGTGATATAACTTCCACCTTTAGTTAAACTGTCATAGCCATACCATAGTGATATTGAATAATCAGAAGTATAAGTGTTGTTCCAATGATCTGGGGTTACAGAACTTGGAAGCTCTAAAGCTTTTCTAGAAGAATAGTCCATTGTTGTAGTTCCACCTTTTGCAGCTACCTGCGTTCCAGATACTCTGATAGATCCTCCGACACCACTAGAACCACCAGTAACTAACATGTCAGTTACCATGTATGCCGTTTGTTTGCTCATAACTTTAACTTTTTCATAAGTATATCTTATTGTTTTATCAGTTTCTAAATAAGTTATTTCTGTATAGCCATAAGGTGCGATATAATCGCCACCACGTCCGAATGCAGCATATGCAGCACTCATTTGAAGTGGACTAACGCCATCAAATCCTCCGATAGAACAAGATTCATATAATCCTTTTCCATAATTTATTCCTAGATTTGTTGCAAATTCTGCTATTTTATTACTATCTACTTCTTGGAAAGCTTGTAAAGCTGGAATATTTCTACTATCAACTAAAGCATCTTCCATTGTGATTAATCCTTTATATTTATTATCATAATTTTTGATTGATCCACCACTAGAATAAGTATATGGTTCATCAAAGAAGTAAGTTTTTGTTGAACCATTAGTATATTCAATATATGGTCCATAATCAAATATTGGTTTAGCAGTAGATCCCGGTTGACGTTTAATATCTGTTGCTCTATTAAGACCAGATGCTACATAATTACGTCCACCAGATAAAGCAAGCACAGATCCATCTTTTGTAGATGTTATAGCAAGACCCATTTGAACTTTATCGTCTACAAATTTATAATTACTATTTCCATTTGTTACATTATTTACTACGTCTTGTATATTTTTATTGATTGTTGTTTTTATTGACATTGGGATATTATAAGGATAATCACCAGTAGTTTCTTTAAAATTTTCTAATACATAATCAATAAATGCTTGGTATGGATTAGTATAAGATTTACTATCAATATCTACCAAAAGAGATTTTACAGGAATTGCATCAGCTGATTCTTTTTCAGTTTCGGTTATATAACCATGTTTAACCATTAAACTTAATACTGTTGATCTTCTTTTTGTAGCATTTTCTGGATAATTATATGGATTAAAGCTTGTAGGATTATTAAACATCCCAACGAGTAGAGCACTTTCAGAAAGAGTCAAATCTTTAACAGATTTATTAAAATATTCTTGACTTGCTTGTTCTACACCGTAAACTCCTCCGTAATTAATTGTTCCGTTTCCTAACCATTGACTATTTACATAAAATTCAATAATTTCTTCTTTTGTATAAGTTTTTTCTATTTTGAATACAGACATGTAAATATCAGTAAATTTTCTTATAATACCTTTTATACCATTTGCTTCATTTGAAGTGTAAGTATTTTTTACTATTTGCATCGTTAATGTAGAGGCACCACCAGCAGAAGAATTACCAAGGACTTGTCCGAAAGACGCTTTTATAAATCTTGCAGCATCAAAACCGTTATGTTGAAAGAATCTTGAATCTTCGGTTGCTACTAGAGCATCGACTAAACTTTGAGGTAAGTCATCGTATTTTACTAAAACTCTATTTTCGCTTCCAATTCTGGTTATTTCATTTCCTTCTGAATCATATAAAACGGTAGCTTCTTTTTTATATAACTCTTGGGTATTAAAATCTGGTGCAGTAATTATAATATATAATCCAAATATTAATACTGTAGTAGCAATTACTATTCCTATAGTATAAAAAAGTATTACTATGAAATTTTTAATA
>CAZLOP010000322.1:0-2088 GCA_964561205.1 uncultured Clostridium sp.
TACATAGCGGACAAATATGGAAGAGGATATTGCGGAATGACAACAAGATTGCAAATTGAAGTTCCCTGGATAAAAGATGAAGATGTTGAAAATGTTATTGAAGAAGCAAAGAAAATAGGTTTAAGACATGGTGGTACAGGACAAAAAATAAGACCTCTTATTGCATGTAAAGGAACTGTATGCCTTCATGGAAATATAGATACACAGGAAATCTGTAGAAATCTTGAAGAAAAATATTTTGGGACTGATACTCCTCATAAATGTAAAATTGGTGTAGTTGGATGTGCAAATAACTGTGCAAAAGCTAATATTAATGATATTGGAATAATGGGACGTGGAGTTCCTGAATTTAATTTAGATAAGTGTGTAGGATGTGGAATCTGTGTTAATAACTGCAGACAAAAAGCATTAACAGTTGTAGACAAAAAAGTAGTATATAATGAAGATTTATGTGTTAAGTGCGGTGAATGTGCAAGAGTGTGTAAACTTGGTGGAGCTGTATTTAAAGAACAGGGTGCTGAAATTTTTGTAGGTGGAAGATTTGGAAGAGGAATGAGAATTGGAGATTCTTTAGGAAAAATATTTAAAGAAGATGAAATCATTCCAGTAGTAGATAAAATTATGGAGTACTATAGAGAAGCAGGAAATAAAGGTGAAAGAATTTCTGCAGTAATGGACAGAATGGGAAAAGAAGAATTTATAAATAATGTGTTAAATAAGATTAATGAATAATTTTGGTAGATACAAAAAAATATGCCTGTCATGAACCTGTGGCAGTTTTTTTAATCAAATTAATTAAAGGGGCAGATAAATTTGAAATTTGAAACTGAAAGATTAATATTACGTCCATGGAAGGAAAGTGATGCAGAAGATTTATTTAAATATGCATGCAATTCTGAAGTAGGTCCAATTGCAGGATGGCCGGTTCATACCAGTGTGGAAAATAGTCTTAATATTATAAAAAATGTATTATCTGTACCTGAAACTTATGCAGTATGTCTTAAAGAAGATAACAAAGCTATTGGAAGCATTGGACTTATTTCACCTATGCAGACACATACAAATATAGAAGACAATGAAATAGAAATTGGTTATTGGATTGGAGTTCCTTTTTGGGGAAATGGATATATACCAGAAGGAATTCGCTGTCTGCAAAAGCATGTTTTTGAAGATTTAAATTATAAGGCAATGTGGTGTGGTTATTATGATGGAAATGAAAAATCAAGACGTTGTCAGGAAAAATGTGGTTTTATTTATCATCATACAGAAAAAAATAAGCCATGTGAACTTATGGGAGATATACGTACAGAACATTTTACATATTTAACTAAAGAACAATGGTTAAATATGAATAATGGGTTGTAGCACTAATTATTTAATGCAACAGCCTCATTTTGAGGTAATTATGAAGAAAGAAAATACTTACTCTACAAGCAAGATAGCTAAAATAGCAGGATTACATCCTAATACTGTAAGAATGTATGAAAAATGGGGGTTAATACAAACACCTGAAAGAAAAAAGAATGGATATCGTGTGTATAATGATATTCACATTAAGCAGTTTCAGTTGTCAAAAAAGGCTTTTCAAATAGAAGTTCTGCAGAGAGGACTTAGGAAACGAATGGTAGATGCTGTGAAATTATCAGCGCATTACTGTTTTGATGAAGCAATTCAATTAGTTGAAGAATATATTAAAATTGCAGAACAGGAAATAGAACATGGAAAAGAAGCTGCTGCATTATGTGAAATACTATATAAAAAATGTGAAATGGATTGTGAAAGGGATAATGTTTTTTATACGCGGGCTCAGGCAGCTAAAAAATTAGGTTTAACAATTGATACCATTCGTAATTGGGAAATGAATGGACTGCTTACATTAAAACGAAAAGAAAATGGATATCGAATGTATGATTCAAAGGATATGAATCGTTTAAAAATTATCCGCTCTCTTAGATGTGCCAATTATTCCTTGTCAGCTATTTTGAGAATGTTTAATAATTTAGAAAGCAGAATGTGTAAAAGTGACAAGGATATTTTAAATATATTAAATAATCCTTATGATGAAGAGGATATTGTTTCTGTGTGCGA
>CAZLOP010000323.1:0-2054 GCA_964561205.1 uncultured Clostridium sp.
TAATTTGTGAAGCATCAATATATGAATCTTCCCACAATCTTGCATCATTTGAATTAGCCCTGTTATCGCCTAAAAAAAAGAATTTTCCTTCCGGCACATCAAAAGAACCTGTAAAATTATCATTATTCTTTACATAGTCTTCCTTAATAACTTCTCCATTAATAGATAGTATTCCCTCTTTAATTTCAACATGGTCACCTGGAAGTCCTATGGTTCTTTTTATTAAAGTTTCATCCAGCTCATCAGAATGAAATACAATTATATCTCCTCTTTGGATTTTATCTGTATTATAAACTCTTGTAACAAAAATTTTATCATTTTCATTTATTGTTGGTATCATGGAACCAGTTGGTACATAAATATTAAAAAATATAAATTTATTTACTAAAAATGCAATTGCAAGTGCTGCTAATATAGGCAAAACCCAATCTTTCAAAAAATTTCCTTTTTCCTTTTTATCATTACTCTCGTCTATTCCTTTGGATTGGATTATATCATTTTCATTTTTATTCATTATTTCTCTCCCTTTTGCCAATATATAAATATTATTAATACTTCATTTGATTATACAATATATTTTTTACAATTTTATGACAACAAATTATTAATTAACTCTGCCAGCTTCATTAAATGGATACCATCTTATTAAAATCTTACCATCTATACCATCTGCATCAACAAAAGAATTATGCCAGTATCTAGAATCATCTGAATTTGCTCTGTTATCTCCAAGGACAAAATATTTCCCTTCTGGAACAACATAAACACCATCAAATTCTTCATTATTTACAACATAAGGTTCATCTAATGCTTTACCATTTACATAAACAGCACCATTTACTATCTGGACATTATCTCCAGGAAGACCAATAAGACGCTTTATTAATAATTTACTGCCATACTCATCACATCTAAATGTAATAATATTCCCCCTCTGCAGATTTTCTGGTTTATATACTTTTGTAACAAACAGCATATCCTTAACATTTAATGTTGGAACCATAGATTTACTTGGAATATAAACAGGATATACTATAAATTTCAAAATAATAACTGCCATACCACCTATTATTATTAAATTTATTAGATATTCTTTTATTATTGCCTTAATTTTATTTTTACTATCATTTTTTTGAACATTATCTTCTACCAAGCTGATTATGCCCCCATTTCTTCAAACTTAGCCAAAATGTTTTTACACAAATATAAGTATACCATAATTTCTTGATTATATTATTTATTTTTTATAATAATTAGTAATTATTATAAAAGTAAGAACTAAAAACTAAGAACTAAGAACGGCGGTAGATTTTGCACAGCAAAATCAATGCAATAATATAATAAAAAATCCTTTGGATTTTTCTCCTAAACTCTTAGCTCTTAGTTCTTACTTCTTAGTTAAAAAAGGAACTGCCGCACTAATTATTTAGTACGACAGTCCTTTCTAAATATAATATATAATAATCTTGGGAAAGAATATTAATAAAAAGCTGTTTAATTTTCAGATTTGAACAGAATTACTTATTAGAGAACATCATTTTTTATTACATCATCATAAGTTTCTCTTTTTACAGCAACTCTTGATTTACCGTCCTTAACCATTACAACTGCTGGTTTTGGAAGCCTGTTATAATTACTTGACATTGAATAACCATAAGCACCTGTAGTCATTACTGCTAAAATATCTCCCTGATGCATCTTTGGAAGTACAGCCTCTTTTATAAGCATATCAGTTTCACAGCATCTTCCTGATATAGTTACTTTTTCCTCTTGGTCAGATTCTACTCTGTTTGCAACTATACTGTCATATTCTGCATCGTAAAGACCTGGTCTTATATTGTCAGTCATACCACCATCAACAGAAACATATTTTCTTATTCCTGGTATTTCTTTTACTGCACCTACTGTATATAAAGTAACGCCAGCATTACCTACAATACTTCTGCCTGGCTCTATGGTAAGTCTTGGCATAGCAATATTTAATTTCTTTGAAACCTTCTCTGCAGTTTTTATGATTGTTTCACAGAATACAGATGTTTCCAAAGGTTTGTCCC
>CAZLOP010000324.1:0-2041 GCA_964561205.1 uncultured Clostridium sp.
TTTATCAAAGAGAAAAGGAACTGTACTCTAATTATTTAGTGCGACAGCCCCTTTTGTTAATTCAAGCAATAATATGTGTATCAATTTGATAATATCAGCATATAAATACTAATATAAATGAATTATGGCACTATAGCCAAGTGGTAAGGCAGAGGTCTGCAAAACCTTTATTCCCCAGTTCAAATCTGGGTGGTGCCTCCATTAGAAAAGCCAGTAAACTTGGTGATTTCCCTTGCTTACTGGCTTTTTATATTTTTTTCTTTATATTTATTACATTCTTGCTTGTATTGCAGCTTTCTCTCTTTCATTCAATTTTGCATTTACTACAAAAATATATATTTCTATTAACTTTTCTTATTAAGCTATCTGAAACATTATAATCTCTAATTGAAATCATATATTAACATCTCCATAATACTATAATTGTATACTCTAAATGTCATTCTATCATTTCTATCTTATTCCAATTCTAATTTATCAAGATTAATTTTTATTCCCAATTTCATTAAAACATCTAACCCCAGTAATCCATTAATAATACCTTCTTCATCAATAATTCCAAAATCTAAAGATATATTATTCAGCTTTCCATCACCAATCTCTATACAGTCAATATTCTTTCTATATGCATAATGCTCTCCACCTATACCATACATAGTAATAAACTTATCACCTGCTTCTGCTTTAATACCAGCTTCATGAACAGCATCAGGGTCAATTATAGTGTGTGATGCTCCAGTATCAACTACAACATCTTTTACATCTATTTTATTTCCATTATACTCAATTTTTATATCTGTAAATAATAATCCATGTTCATATCTCAGCTTCATCTTGCAATACCCCTTAGTATTGGCATTTGTACTATTTCCATTTCTAAATTTTCTTTTGATGTATGAAATACAAAATTCTTGCCTTTGCATCTTACTAATACATCACCAGCCTCTTCATCTTTTAATGGCTTTACAACAGCAACATCATCTATATATTTTTTATTATTTTCAATGTGTTCTTGAAGACTTGTTAGCAGAACAAATTGATTTGGATATATATTTCGAACATCATTCCATTTCATAATATTACTCCTTTCCTAATGTAATTATTTTGATTCTATCCTATATTCTAAATAGGTATACAATAGTTTTTTAATTTTAATTTTTCAAATAATAGTAATACATCTTTATTAGTAGTATATCATAAACTGTTAAGTTATTTTGCACAAAATTCTTCACCAAAATCTTCATAAACTATTCATAATTTAAAAATATTATCTGTGTATTCCCCAGTTCAAATCTGGGTGGTGCCTCCATTAGAAAAGCCAGTAGACTTGGGAATTTCCCTTACCTACCGGCTTTTTTATTTTCTCTATTTTTATTCAAGTTTAAAATTACTTGAACTTTCATTAAGTTCCTGTGATAGCTTTAATAATTCTTTTGCAGATTCAGCACATTCATTGATTATTTCATTTACCCCTTCCATTGTAGCTGAAGTTTCTTCAGTACTTGCTGCATTTTCCTGTGCTGTTGCTGCAAGACTTTCAACATTGTTTAACACCTTGTTCTTTATTTCTGTTAAGTTATCAATCTGTTTAACCATGCGATTTATTTCATAAGATACAGCATTAACTTCATCATTCAACTGTTTAAAAACATCTTTTGCAACATTCAATTTATCATTCTGCTCATTAATAATTGTTTCAACATTATGCATTGTACTAACACTTGTATTTGAATTAGCTATAAGATTTTCAACAATTTTTGTAATTTTATCTGCTGAATTCTGTGACTGTTCTGCAAGAATTCCAATTTGTTCAGCTACTATAGCAAATCCTTTTCCTGCTTCTCCTGCTCTTGCTGCTTCTATGCTTGCATTTAATGATAATAAATTGGTTTGATTTGCTATTTCTGAAATCAAGTCTGTAGCTATTCTTATTTCATTTGCAGAATCATTAGTTACATTTGTCTGTTCATTTACTATATCAACACTTTCTTTTGTTTTTCTGCTTATCTGTTCCAAATCACTAATGGTATTTGTAACTCGC
>CAZLOP010000325.1:0-2018 GCA_964561205.1 uncultured Clostridium sp.
TGAATCCTAACGGAAAAAGTAATTTTATAAGTAGTGACGACAGCAACCTAAAAAGAGTAAATACCACTTATTATAGTCTAGGTTGTGGCCCAGCCAATAAAGGTAAGATAGGATGTGAGAACCAATGAAATATTCATTTGCATCCGTTGGTATGATTATAATAGGACTATTCGGATTACTAATAATCTTACTATTCAACGAAATAACTGTAAGTAATGAACAAGACTATTATACTATAAAAGATGCTACTGAAGCCGCCCTAATAGAGTCGGTAGATGTTGCCTATTACCGTCTTACTGGCGAAATAAAAATTTCCCAAGAAAAATTTGTTGAAAACTTTACTCGCAGATTTACTGAAACATCAACATTCGGACAAGGAAACTACAGCATAGATTTTTATCAAATAAGCGAATCCCCAGTTAAAGTAAGTTTAAGAATATTAGATTTAACTAATTCTTATAACATATATAATTCATTTAACTCCGGTGCCTCCACTGAAGCAACCCAAGTTAAAATAGTTAATGAAATAACCGCCATTTTAGATGGTTATAAATAAAAAGAGAGGAAGGAAAAAATATGAAAGGTTTACAAAAATTTTTAAAAAACAAAAACACTGTAACTATTTTAGGAGTATTAGCATGTCTAGTAATCTTATACGCAGGTTACAACATGAGAATCAATCAAAAAACAGCTCTAGTAGAAGTATATTATGCTAATCAAACAATTCAACCAAAAACCCAAATTACTGCTGAAATGGTTTCAAAAACAAGCATCCCAGCATCATTCATTTTAGGAACATATTATAAAAATTATAACGATATCGTAGGAAAATATAGTAACTACAATACCATGATAGCAAGTGGTAGCCTATTTTACACAGATTTATTAGTAAGTGAAGAAAATCTCCCAGATTCGATGCTATATAACATCAACGAAGGAGAAAGGCTAGTAAGTTTTAAAGTAAATACCGAAACTACTTACGGTAACTCAATTATGCCGGGGAATCACGTAGATATTTACGTAAAACTAATTAATGACAATAACAAAGTTGTATATGGAGAACTATTAGAAAAAGTAGAAGTATTAGCAGTTAAAGACTCAACAGGAAAAAATGTTTTTGAAACAACTGATGAAGCTAGAACTCCAACTAATATCTACTTTGCATTACCAGAAGCCAAATATCTATTATATTCTTCATTAAATTATGTAAAAGATTATTATAGTAGATATGAAATAGAGATAGTCGTAGTACCAAATACCGTTATATATAAAGACGAAGATCCAATGGCAACAGAAGTGTCAAGTGATTATTTCTATGACTTTGTTACAGAAAAAATATCTACTATTGACGATCAAGAAGATTTATATGAAGCTTTAATCAATGAAATGGAACAATTAAAGAAAGAAAAAAAAGATAAGCAAAACTCACAAACAACCGACTAATAAAAAGAATAATAAGGAAGGGGTAAAACATGGAAACACAATTTCAACAAGTAGATTTTGGCCCATTACAGCAATTTTTAAATAACGACGATGTTACAGATATATCATACAGTAATGGAGGACAAGTTTGGATAAAAACCCTATCAAAAGGTGTCTATCGTGTAGAAAACACTGGAATTGATAACACACTCGTAGAACAGATTGCCTTTCATTGTGCCAACTCAATGGGAAAATCATTTAATATGGCTTATCCTGTTCTAGATGCCGAAAGTGCCGAATTAAGACTAAACTTTGTACATGACTCTATCGCCAAAAACGGCATAGCCTTATTAGTACGTAAAACCCCTGCAAAAATAAGACTAGAAAAAGATAAAATTATTGCCGACGATTACATCAGATTAGACATTCACGACTTTCTTCTAAATTGCGTATTAGGGCACTGTAACATCCTAGTCAGTGGAGAAACCGGTTCTGGTAAAACAGAGTTTGTTAAATATCTAGCAGCCCACACCAAAGAAAACGAAAAAATAATAACTATTGAAGATACATTGGAATTACACTTAGATAAAATATTT
>CAZLOP010000326.1:0-2012 GCA_964561205.1 uncultured Clostridium sp.
GGCCTCACAGGACCAAGTTAAAGTGTATCTTAACTTCTTTCTAATAATTCTATTCCATTGATGCCTGTATGTCAAGACCAATTTAAGGATAGTTTTCTTGTTATTTGTTTCATATTTCTTAATATTATTTTTATTAATTTATTTCCTATATAATTATAACATATTTATTCATTTAGAGGAATATTTATTCAAAAAGCATATGTTTAATCCAATGAGTGCAGTAATAAATCACATATTTATTACTGCAGAAATTAAATATTACTGGAATAACAAATGTACAAAAAACATTGAAAAAAAATATCATTGTGATATAATTAAATTATAAAAATATTCAGAATATTTTGGCAGTTACAGTTATCCTCTTTTTCTGAACTGACCTTCTGAATATCGGAAATAAGGGGCTGTCACATATTTTTTATGTGACAGCCCTTTATTTAAATAATTATCTTATTTGCCCATTTCCATATATAATATATTTTATTGTTGTTAATTCTTTAAGTCCCATTGGTCCTCTTGTATGTAATTTCTGAGTACTGATTCCGATTTCTGCTCCAAAACCAAATTCTCCTCCATCAGTAAATCTTGTAGATGCATTGACATAAACTGCTGCCGCATCAACTTTTTGTAAAAACTTCTGAGAATTTTTGTAACTTTCTGTTATTATTGCTTCAGAATGTCCTGTTCCATATTTATTTATATGATTAATTGCTTCATCAACATCCTTAACTATTTTTACTGCCATAATATAATCAAGATATTCTTTTCCCCAGTCTTCTTCGTTAGCCTTTTCAATATCATTAATTATTTTTTGAGCTCTTTCATCACCTTTAAGTGTAACACCTGCTTCTCTTAATCCCTTAACCACTATAGGCAGGAATTTTTCTGCAATTTTTTCATTTACTAATAGCTTTTCTGCAGCATTGCATACTGAAGGTCTTGATGCCTTTGCATTTACTGCTATGTTTTTAGCCATTTCAAAATCTGCACTTTCATCAACATATATATGACAGTTTCCAGTTCCAGTTTCAATAACTGGCACAGTTGCATTTTTAACTACTGACTGAATAAGACCAGCCCCACCTCTTGGAATAAGAACATCAATATACTCATTTAATCTCATCATTTCTGTTGCAACTTCTCTGCTTGTATCCTCTATAAGCTGAACTACATTTCTTGATATACCAGCTTTTTCCAACCCATCTCCCAATACTTTTACAATAGATTTATTAGAATTAATTGCATCACTTCCGCCTCTTAAAATAACTGCATTACCAGCTTTTAAACACAATCCCGCAGCATCACATGTAACATTAGGTCTTGCTTCATATATTATTCCTATTACTCCAAGTGGTACTCTTTTTTTTCCTATTTGAAGTCCATTAGGTGTCTGCCACATAGATAGTACTTCGCCTATTGGATCCTGTAAACTTACTATCTGCTTAAGTCCATCTGCCATTCCTTTAATTCTGTCTTCATTTAATGCCAATCTATCTAACATAGCCTTAGATGTACCATTAGCTTCTGCTTTATCTAAATCTATCTTGTTAGCTTTTAAGATTTCAGCTTTATTATTTAAAAGTTCTTCTGCCATAGCTAAAAGTGCATCATCTTTTTGTTTTGTTGACATTACCCCAAGATCATAAGATATTTCTTTTGCATTTTGTCCTTTTATTATTAATTCACTCATTAATTTTCCCCCGCTTTACATTATTTTTCTTTGAAAAGTAAAATATTAACGAAAATTTCCTTATCTATTACTTTTTACTTCAAAAATCATTTTTTACCTGATACAAATAACGTTCCTATTTCTTTACCATTAACAATGTCATTAATTACTTCAGGATATTTTCCATTTGCAAGAACCATATCAACACCTGCATTATTGGCTCTTTTAGCTGCCTGTAATTTAGTAATCATTCCTCCAGTTCCTAAATTGCTTCCTGCCCCACCAGCACAGCTTTCTAATTCTTCAGTAACTTCTAAAACTTCTTTTAACATTTTTGAATCTTTAT
>CAZLOP010000327.1:0-1989 GCA_964561205.1 uncultured Clostridium sp.
TGGATACTAAATATTTCTTTACAGCGCATATCTCTTTCTAATTTAGATGATGGTACAAAAGGATGTTTGTCAATAAATCTGTCAAAAGAATCAATAGGAGCAGAATCATATTCAAAATTAATAATCATGGGTTTTATAGATAAGTTTTTATTACTATCTCGGAAGCTTATATTTTTTAATCGTTCAGATTTTAATTTAAAAATATCGATATATGAATAAATAATTTCATTTTTTCTTTGGAATCTTTCATTTTCTGCTAGTAGTGAACCATTTTCACTTATTAATAAATGTCCGCTAAATAGAACATCAGTAGTTGATTCATGAACACCTGCAGAAGCATATACATATCCACACATACATCTTGCACTTTGATTTGAAACAAGTGAACGTCTGTAATCTGCTTTGCTTACAAGTTCATTAGAAGCAGAAAGATTACCTATAATATGTGTGCCCATAAGTGTAAGATAAGAACTTGGAGGTATTGTCACCCATAAATCTTCACAGATTTCAATACCAAAGTCTGCTATTTGTGATGAAAAAATCAGGTTTGTTCCAAATGGAATATTTTTTTGAAAAGGAAGATTAATTCTTTCATCTACAATTCCTAATCCTTCAGTGAACCAGCGCTTTTCATAGAATTCACTGTAATTTGGTATAAAAGATTTTGGAATTATGCCAAGAATTGAACCTTTAAAAAGTACATATGCAGTATTATATAGGCTGTTGTTATGTAGAAGTGGAGCACCTAATGCAATAAGCATATCTATATCTTTGGAAAAATCAAGAATATCTTTTATAGCATCTAATGAATCATTTAATAATGTGTTTTGGAGAAATAAGTCTCCACATGTATATGATGTTATGCAAAGTTCTGGGAAAACTAAAAATTTACAATTGTGCTTTGATGCATCAGTAATACATTCTTTTATTCTATCTGTATTATAAGAAACGTTGCTGACCTGTGTAGTTGGACATGCAGCGCCCACTTTTATAAAATCCATATTATCACTCCTAATTATGTAATATTATTTAATATATTATTTATATTATCATAAACTTTAATACATTAATAATAAAAAATGAACAATTTAAAAGGTTAGAATAATATCTTAATATGGTATAAAAAAACTTGTAAAAAAATAAAAAAAACTTGATAAAGTGATAATTAAGAAGTATAATACAAATATAAACAATAGAAGTACTTCTTAATTAGAAAAAACTATCATATATAAATGATGTACTAAAGATGTTAAATATAGTATAATAAGTGCAGGAGGAGATGCTTATGACAATAACAGTAATATGGATAGTTATTGCAGTAGTAGCTGGGGTTATAGATGCATTAACAAGCAGTTTTTTCTTTTTTTTATTTTCAATAGGGGCATTTGCAGCAGCTGTAGGTAGTGCAGTGGATGTGCCGTTTCTTTATCAGATAATAATATTTGCAACAATAAGCATATTATTAATCAGCTTTGTCTATCCAGTTCTAAAGAAAAAATTTAAAGCAGATGTTAAAAAAACATTGCTTATGGAAGAAAAATATATTGGAAAGACAATGATATCTGAAAAAGATATTATTAAAAATGCACAGATTAAAGTTGGAGGAGAATATTGGACAGCAGTAAATAGTGGTGAAGTTATTCATAAAGGAGATTCTTTTACTATTACAGGAATAGAAGGTATTAAATTGCAAATAATAAAAAATCAGGAGGAAAAGTAAATGGAGATAGTATTATTAATTATTATAGGAATATTATTATTACTCTTTTTAATTGTTTTAGCATCATCAATAAAAATTGTTAATACAGGGTATTTATATGTTGTAGAAAGATTAGGTCAGTTTAACAGAATATTAGAGCCAGGCTGGCATATAATGATTCCATTTTTCGATTATGTTAGAAAAAAAGTATCAACAAAGCAGCAAATTTTAGATGTACCACCTCAATCAGTTATTACCAAAGATAATGTAAAAATATCAGTAGATAATGT
>CAZLOP010000328.1:0-1987 GCA_964561205.1 uncultured Clostridium sp.
TTTCTATAAGTTCTTTTTTATCCGAGCTGTTAAGTTTAGAACTACTGTTAGCTTTTAATAATTCAAGACTTGGAATATGATATTCTTTTTCTTCCTTCTTTTCTGAAAGCTGCTGTTCAATTTCTTTATTTACAACTTCTTTAACATCAGTATCCAATGTTCTATTTCTAACCCTGCTGCGTGAACTATTAAATATTTCTGGTTCTTTTTTAACTTCACTATACATATTAGGTTTAATTACAGGTTCCAAATCGCCATAACCTCTGTCATATTCCTCATTACTTACTATTTCAGGCTCATTTTCTTCATCTGCATTTTTCATAAAATCAAGTATTTTTATCTTTCTGTTAACTCCATCAATAAATTCTTTTCTTTCAGTTTGTTCATTGGCACGATTATTGTTCTGCCTATCTTCTGAATTATCTACTATATTAATAAAACCACTTTCTCTTTTTAACTTTCTTTCATCTTCATTTCTTTTTATTTTTTTTGTACTTCTTTCACTTTTTATTTTCTGTCCCTGAGATACAACACTTAATCCTAAGTCATACAATGTTATATCAAGAATAAGAATAAGTGCAATTAGAGAAAATGTAAAATATATAATGTATGAACCTGCTGCTCCTGCAAATCTATATAATGGATATGCAATTAAATAAGCTATAATTCCTCCATGTATATTCTTTCCTTCATTAAGTACAATATTCTTCATATTATCAGTAAAATTATCAGCATTGTATAATGATTGAATATTAATAGTACTGCATATAAATATAACTATAAATACTACAATTGTTATGCCTATAAACTTTTTATTTTTTAATGATACATTTCCTCTTGTTCTAATATATTCAAATCCAAAATGCATTAAATAAATCGGAATTATATATGAACCAACTCCTATTAATGCATAAGATAACTTCTGAGCTATATTTGATAATACACCTGCCAGGTTTGTGTATATTGCTATAGCAAATACAAGCCCACTCGCCATATATATAATTCCTGCAATATCAGGATTAGAATGGGATTCATTTTTTATAGGCTTCTTTTTTGTTTTTTTGCGCCCTTTTCCATTACTGTTACTTCTACCCAAGCTTTATCACCCCTATTTGCTTTTTCAGAACATATTTCTAAGTTCCTTTCTTCATAAAAAATATATGCCATAGATAATAATTCCCACTAAATAAGATAACACTAAAATAGAAAAAGGGCTATAGATTTTTTCTATAACCGCAAAATTTATGTATTATTCTTTTTCTATAAGTTCGTCTAATTTCTTTAATGCTTCTCCAATTCCTCCAACTTCATCAATAAGTCCACAGTCTGCTGCCTGTTTGCCTATAAGCATTGTTCCTACATCATTTAATAAGTCATCACGCTTTCTCATAAACTCCTCAAGAACATCCATTTTTATATTTGAAGTTCTTACTATAAATTCATTGATTCTTTCCTGCATTTTTTTAAAATATTCAAATGTCTGAGACACTCCTATTACAAAGCCATTCATTCTTACAGGATGAACAATCATTGTTGCTGAAGGTGTTATAAATGAATATTTTGATGATGTTGCAAGAGGTACACCTATGGAATGTCCTCCACCAATTACAATTGATACTGTAGGTTTTGTCATACTGTTAATCATTTCTGATATTGCAAGACCAGCTTCCACATCTCCTCCTACTGTATTTAATACAATTAATAATCCTTTAACATGATCATTCTGTTCAATATCAATAAGCTGTGGAATTATATGCTCATATCTTGTTGCCTTTGTTTGTGGTGGAAGAACAGAGTGTCCTTCAATCTGACCTATTATTGATAAAACCTGTATTTTTCTGTTAGGACTAGTTACTATTGTGTTGCCTGTTTCTTTTATTGATTTTAACTTATCTTCTGCTTCACTTTGTTTATTATCACTATTATTTTTCATAATTTAAGCCTCCTGTTTTTTATTATTTTTTACAGTAAGGCTTATTTTTATACT
>CAZLOP010000329.1:0-1985 GCA_964561205.1 uncultured Clostridium sp.
GCAAAATCAATGCAATAATATAATAAAAAATCTGAAAGATTTTTCTCCGAAACTTTTAGTTCTTAGTTTTTAGTTCTTAGTTTAATTCGTCAAATTATGATTTATATAAATATAAAATACTTAAAGTAACATTTTATGAAAGAGTCAATTGTAAATATTGATTTACAAAAAAAATCGATTGACAAGAGATAATACAAGATATAAAATTAGTTAGAAGTCTAACTAATTTATAGAGGTAAATATAATGAATAATAGCAGGCACATTGGGAAAAAAATGCATATAGTCGGTTCAAAAATTCGAAAAAGAATTGATAAGGAAACTTCAAAATATGGAATAACAGTAGTACAGGGGAAAATAATCTGCTTTCTTCATTGGGAGGAAAAGAAACGTGATATTTTTCAAAAAGATATAGAAAATGATTTGAAAATAAGAAGTTCATCAGTTACAAGTGTTCTTAAACTTATGCAGAAAAATGGATATATTGATAGAATTAATGTTTCAAGTGATGCGCGTCTTAAAAAGATAGTATTAACTGATAAAGGTGAGGATATATTCAAAAAGGTTGCAGCAGATATTCAAAAAGTTGAAAATGAAGTTAAAAGTATTTTAACTGAAGGAGAATTGGAATTTTTATTTTATATTTTGAATAAACTTGAAAATAAGCTGCCAGACTAAATGTTACCAATATGTTCTATGATTTATAGTCAATAATGCAAAAATTATTTTATAGTAAAAAGTTAGAAATCTAACAAAAAGGAGGAAGGATATGATAAAGAAATTATTAAGTTATGTACAGGAGTATAAAAAAGCTGCTATCATTACACCAGTATACATGATACTTGAAGTAATAATGGAAACAATAATACCATTTTTAATGGCTGCAATAATAGATAATGGTATAGGAAAAAATGATATGAAATATGTAACAATTATTGGGATAATAATGATTGCAGCATCAATGATGTCACTAACATTTGGTGCATTAGCAGGAAAATATGCAGCAAATGCTTCTGCTGGTTTTGCCAAGAATTTAAGAAAGGGAATATTTTATAATATACAGGAATTTTCTTTTTCTAATATTGATAAATATTCAACAGCAGGTCTTGTTACAAGACTTACAACAGATATAACTAATGTTCAAAATGCATTTCAGATGATTATAAGAATGTTTGTAAGAGCACCAATAATGCTTGTTACAGCAATGTGTATGTCATTTTATATAAATGCAAAACTGTCACTTGTTTTTCTTATAGCAGTTATCTTTTTATCAATAACATTATATTTTATAATGACTAAAGCACATCCGTATTTTAAAAAGCTATTTAAGAAATATGATGATTTAAACGCAGATGTTCAAGAAAATTTAACTGGCATACGAGTAGTAAAGGCATATGTAAGAGAAAAATTTGAAGGTGATAAATTTAAAAAGAATTCACAGGAATTATATGATTATTCAGTAAGAGCAGAAAAAATAATTATATTCAATATGCCAGTAATGCAGTTTGCAATATATACATGTATTCTATTATTATCATGGCTTGGTGCTAAGATGATTATAAGTGATACTATGACTACAGGTGAACTTATGAGTTTATTCACTTATGCTGCCAATATATTAATGAGTTTAATGTTTATTGCAATGACATTTGTAATGGTAACAATGTCTAGATCTTCAGCAGAAAGAATAGTTGAAGTTTTAGAAGAAAAAAGTGATTTAACCAACTGTGAAAAGCCAGTTTATGAAATAAAAGATGGTTCCATAGAATTTGAAAATGTTAATTTCAGCTATGGAAAAGAAAAGGATAATTTAAATCTTGAAGATGTTAACATTTCAATAAAATCTGGTGAAACTGTAGGTATATTAGGTGGAACAGGTAGTGCAAAATCAACACTTGTTCAACTTATTCCAAGATTATATGATGTTACATCAGGATGTGTTAAGGTTGGCGGAATAGATGTAAGAGATTATGATATTGAAAGCCTT
>CAZLOP010000330.1:0-1969 GCA_964561205.1 uncultured Clostridium sp.
AGGTTGTGAACATATATATACTGTTGTAAGTTGTATTGAACCTTCTGTTTGTACTAGATGTGGAAAAATCTTTTCACAGGCACGTGGTCATAATTTTAATTTTGAACATTCAACTTGTACGGAAGATAAAAAGTGTAGCAGGTGTGGATATATTGCTGAGAAAGCAATAGGTCACGAATACGATACAACCACAGTAAGTTACAATGATGAAGGTCATTTTAACAAATGTGTTAGATATTCTCAGTGTGGTGCGGTTGGAAATTTTAAAGAACATATTAAAGAATATGGTTATAAAGAAGGATCTGTTTGGGAACACAACGTGCGTTGTACTTTTGAAGCTTGTGCTTGGAATAAAGTAGAAGAGTGTAAAAAGGATATTAAACCCAAAAACATAGAGTATCACACAATTTATTGTAAAAATTGTGGCCGAAGCGAAGATATAAAGCACGATGATATTCGATATAGATATGTAAATAAAGACAGTCATATGGTTTATTGTAATACTTGTAAGGGTGACTTATATTTAGAAGAACATATGGATAATGAAGAAACTTTTGGTGCTTGTGATAGATGTGACGGAATAGTTGATGTTAACAAAGAACCTAGCATTGGAACTTTGAAAATGGAAAATATAACTCCTGGAGCTCCAAATAAGCATTATGCTAAAACTGGAGATACAATAAGAGTTACATTGAAATCTTCACTTATTTTAGCAAAAGCACCAACTATTAAAATTCAAGGTAAAGAAATAGGTTCTGGTAAAATTTTTTCTGATGACAATTTTACGTGGTATGCAGAATTTAAAACAACAGATTATTCTTTTAATGAAGGAACATTTAGCATTTCAGTGTCTGACGTTAAATCATTATGGGGTGTTTATATGCAAGGTGAGGTTACCGAAACAACTGATGGCAATTACATTATTTATGATACCATAAAACCTGAATATATTTATTTGCCATAATTATAAAAAACTAGACATTAAGTTTTGCTATTGTTATAATTAATTTATTAAATATACAAAGGAGGAGATTTTTGTGTCAGAAGACAAAAAAGAAAAAAAAGAAGTAAAATTTGAGGAACATGAAAAAAGAGCATTTTGGCTTGTTGGTTTTGCATTAATATTGTTCTTGGTACTTGTATTCGGTGGAATAATTCTTCTTAAAGTTACACGTAATGCTTTAAATGATGTTGATGGTGGACTAAGCGGTGAAGCTCAAAACAATACTCAATTGAATGTTAACTATACAACTGACGAATATGGAGAAAAAGAAAACGTTAGTGAAGAAGTTACAGAGGCTGAATTTATAGTAGGAAATAGAAGATTTGCACATTTTAACATCAGATCATTCGAAGGAATAACTAGAATTGATGCTTCTGTTGAAAATTTAACAGATAAAGATCTACCAGAAGCAGACTTTTTATTAATTATTAAAGATAATGCTGGCGATTCTTTAGACGAAATCACAGTTCGTGTTACTGAAATTGAAGCTAATAGAATGGAAATGCTTGTTTTAAGCATAGAAAAAGATTTAGTTAATGCTAAGAGCATTGAAATTAGAGAAATCAATGCAGATGTAGCTGAATAAATTTGATTTGAATTGGGCACTTAAAATATTAGATGTTTCTAATATTTTAAGTGCTTTTTTAATGTTTATTCATAAGGCAGAGGCAAATAAAAAAGAAGTATAACATATCAAAAAAATATTATAAATTTTATTAATATAGTTTGACTTTAAATATTGAGTGTGATAAACTTTATCTAGATTATGGAAATAAACTGTAATTTAGTACTAAAGAAAGTAGGAGGAAAGTGTTATGGAAAGAGGAAAAGTTAAGTGGTTTAATGCTGAGAAAGGTTTCGGTTTCATCGAAAGAGAAACTGGCAACGATGTATTTGTTCATTACTCAGCAATTACAATGGATGGTTACAAAACATTAGAAGAAGGAACAGAAGTTCAATTCGACA
>CAZLOP010000331.1:0-1943 GCA_964561205.1 uncultured Clostridium sp.
AAGCCATAAAAAATGCTTATGAAGTAATCCTGTTATTAAAAGAAATAAAACAAATGAAAATGTAAACCCTCCACTATAACACCAGACTTTTGTCTAGTGTTATTATTTTTTCAGAACAAATTATGAGGAGGAAATAATATGAATGCAATAGTTGTAAAGAATCTTACAAAAATGTATGGTAATCATACTGCAGTAGACAATCTAACCTTTCAAGTTAAGAAAGGCACTGTGTTTGGTTTACTTGGAGCAAATGGAGCAGGAAAAAGCAGTACCATTGAATGTATATTGGGAACTAAGAAAATGGATTGTGGAGAAGTGAGTATTTTGAATATGAATCCTATAAAGGAGAGAACAAAATTATTTGAAAAAGTAGGAGTTCAGTTTCAGGAATCAAAATATCAGGAGCTGGTTAAGGTTGAAGAACTTTGTGAAATGACAGCTTCAGTTTATAAGAATCCACAAAACTATGAAGAACTGTTGACTGCTTTTGGAATTGCAGATAAAAAGAAAGAGTATGTAAAGGAGTTATCTGGAGGAGAACGTCAGCGTTTGTTTATTGTTCTTGCATTAATACCAAATCCGGAGCTTGTATTTTTAGATGAGCTTACAACAGGACTGGATGCAAGGGCAAGAAGAGACGTATGGAATATTTTGGATAAGCTAAAAAAGGAAGGATTATCTATCTTACTGACTTCTCATTATATGGATGAAATTCAAGCCCTTTGTGATGAAATATTAATTTTGAAAAAAGGGAAAACAGTATTTCATGGAACCATTAATGAGGCAAAGACACAAAGTGGAAAAGATAATTTTGAAGATGCATATCTTTGGTATACAGATGAGGAGGATAGCTATGAAAACATTTAGAACTTTATTAAAAAATGAATTGAAAATGAGCATCAGAGGAATGGACATGCCAATTTTTGCAGTTATTATGCCAATTATTGTGCTTATTATTTTAGGTATTGTGTTTAAACAAAAGCCTGCTTTTGAAGGGGCAGAATACAGTTTTTTAGATCAGTCTTTTGGGGCATTGTGCACCATAGCAATTTGTGCAGGGGGATTTATGGGACTGCCATTAGTGATTTCTGATTATCGTTCCAAACAGATTTTGAAAAGATATAAAGTAACACCAATAAAGCCAATTCTTGTTTTAATGGTAGAAGTTGCAATGTATGTAATTTATGCTTTAGTTTCTTTAATTAGTTTATTTTTTGTTGCAGTTTGTTTCTTTGGATTTAAAATGCATGGAAGTTTTGGAGTGTTTTCACTTGGATATTTATTAGTAATTATTTCAATGTTCAGCATAGGAATGATGGTTGGAGGAATTGCAAAAAATTCAAAAACTGCAGGAGTAATTGCCAGTGCATTATATTTTCCAATGCTTGTTTTTTCAGGAGCAACTCTTCCATATGAAGTAATGCCGCAAGGCCTTCAGAAAATAGTAAATGTTCTGCCATTAACACAGGGAATAAAAATACTAAAAAATGCTATACTTGGACTTCCAATACAGAATATTACAGGTGCAGTAATCTTTATGCTTGTAATTTCAATAATCTGCAGTGTTATAGCTGTTAAATTCTTTAAATGGGAATAAGTTTGTTTAAAAAGTCGGATTTATTTATAGGAGAAACCAGCTATTTAGGATAAGGTTTAGGAAAAAGTATTGT
Source organism: uncultured Clostridium sp. (assembly GCA_964561205.1). Taxonomy (GTDB): domain Bacteria; phylum Bacillota; class Clostridia; order Clostridiales; family Clostridiaceae; genus Clostridium. The sequence goes on from CAZLOP010000331.1 coordinate 1,671, forward strand.
ATTACAGCTATTAAATAAAATTCAAAATGAAACAAGGGCAGAGAAAGTTATTGTACAGCCTGATATTAAAAATAAAGCTTCAAGAAATACATTATTATCTGCAGGTTTCCTTTATGATACAGAAAATCATGTTTATTATAGAAAATTAATAAGGTTATAAGTAATAGAGATATAGGATAACAATATATTGCTTCTCAGTACTAAAAAGTTCTGGGAAGTTTTTTGTGTTAAAAATACAATGTTGACAACTGTTAATATTGGTATTAATATTAT
>CAZLOP010000332.1:0-1928 GCA_964561205.1 uncultured Clostridium sp.
TATTTTAGCTGCAAGTCTATTATTTTCGTTGTTTTACCACTATACTAAGTTCTACATAATATATGGAAATTCTGTATTACATTTTTACTACTTTAGTGAATATTAATACTGCAAATATTATTGCCATTGCAATTCTATATACAGCAAATAATCTCATAGGTTTCTTTTTTAAGAATGCTACAAACCCTCTCATAACAATAAGAGACACTATAAATGCTGTAATAAATCCTATAATTAATGCTGCCCATTTTGTTGCATCCATTATTGCAAAATCAAACTTTAACAAATCCAAGCCAGATGAGCCAACCATAGCTGGAATAGCAAGGAAAAATGAATATTCAGCAGCAATAGGTGTTGAAAAACCGCTTATCCATCCGCCCATAATTGTTGATGCACTTCTTGACATTCCCGGCCACATAGCTAAACATTGAAAACATCCAACTAAAAATGACTGCTGAGGTGTAATATCATCAACATTTCTTACTGCATGTTTCTTTCTTCTGAATCTATTTTCTATTACGATAAGTAAAATACCACCAACTAAGAAACCAATAATTACTGCCCATGCTTTAAATAATGATTTTATCTTATCATGCAATATAAGACCAAAAATCATTGCTGGTATTGAACCTACAATAATATTTATTCCAAACCTGAAACCTACTTTTCCATCTTTTCCTTTAGAAAAAATGTACTTAAAAAATTCTACAACACTTGTGCTGATTTTATTCCAATATAAAACAACAACTGCAAGGATAGCACCAAGCTGAATTACTACTTCAAACATTGAAACAAATTCCTCAGGATTTTTAAAATTAATCAGGCTTGAAGCTAAAATCATATGTCCTGTAGATGAAACAGGTATAAATTCTGTCAGTCCTTCTACTATTGCAATTACTATAGCTTTTATTATAAAAAGTATTTCCACTAATGCTCACTCTCTTTCACTTACTTTATTTGTCTCTTTTTATTGTTACACTACTGATTTCATTTTCTCCATCTATAGATAGCTTTATATCTGTCACTCCTTTTTCCAATTTAATTTTGTCATACTTATCTATTTTTTTGTATCCACTATTATTTGTGTTTAAGTAATACTCACTCATTACTCTTCCATCTCTAAAACCTGCAATAATAGCTCCTGTATCAGTACTTTTATTATCTTCACTCTTCATTTCTATAAGAGAAACTATAAGATAAGCTTTTTCATCCTTAGTTACTGCATTATCAAACGGACTCTTCTCAAATAGAACTGCAGACTGTGTAAAAATTGTTGGCGGAGCATAAGAATTACACCACTTAATTTCAAGAGCACCTTCATCTTTTAAATAACATACTTCTGAATTACTTCGATTCCTGTTAACTGTATTATCAATATCTATTGTATATGAATCAAGATATCTTTTTAATTTATTTTTGTAATCTTTCTGACTAGTATTGCCAAGATAAGATATCTTTCTTATTCCAGTATTTAATATTTCCAGTGCTGAAACTCTGTTATCACCATACATAAAATATCCATTATCAACACAATCTATTACAATCCATTTACCAGCTTTATTACTCCAGAATTCAAGGACAGAATACTTAGTTTTTTCTTTAAATTGAGAATTTGCAGTTCTAAAGTATCCTATTCTGCTTTTAATTCCAACAGAAGCAAGCATATCTCTTGTAATTATGTTAAAATCTTTTCGGCTTACCTTTTTACTATTATTTTTTTCTTTTTCTCTTAAAATATCATATCCACTATTTAAATTGGTATCTGCAATATCATCATAATCAACAGCTGTCCCTGCTATTTTGCATATCTTTAATACTTTATCCAATTCTTCTTTTTCTCCACTTACTGCATCTGATATTTTAAATTTTTCATTTAAATAATTTACCTTCTCATTTATGCTTTCATCATAGAAAAAAACTATATTATT
>CAZLOP010000333.1:0-1918 GCA_964561205.1 uncultured Clostridium sp.
TATTGATAAAAATAAATCAATTGGATATCTTTCTCAGCATTTAAATCTAGATACACAAAATAATATATATGATGAAATGCTTCAAGTTTTTGAAGATCTTCAAAAACTTGAAAAGAAAATTAAAGATCTTGAAGAAAAAATGAATGAGCCATATGATGCAAATAATGCAGCATATCATGAAAAGATAATAAAGGATTACAGTACTGCTCAGGATTTATACGAAAACAGAGGCGGTTATACATATAAAGGTGAAATTTCAAGAGTAGTAAAAGGTCTTGGATTTACTGAAAATGATTTTGAAAAAGAAATAGCAACATTAAGTGGCGGTCAGAAAACAAGAGTTGCATTATGTAAGCTTCTTTTATTAAAACCAGAAATATTATTATTAGATGAACCTACAAACCATCTTGATCTTGAAGCAATTGAATGGCTTGAAGAATATTTAAAGGGATATAAAGGAACAGTAATTGTAATTTCCCATGATAGATTTTTCCTTGATGCTGTAACTAACTTTACATTTCAGGTTATAAATGGTCATGTAAACTGTTATAATGCACCTTATACAAAATCTATTGATCTTATGAAAAAAGATTATGAAGCAAAGTTAAAGGCTTATAATAATCAACAGGAAGAAATAAAAAGGCAGGAAGCTGTTATTGAAAAACTTAAATCATTTAACAGGGAAAAAAGTATAAAGCGTGCTGAAAGCAGAGAAAAAATGCTTCAAAAGCTGGAAAGAATTGATGCTCCAGATAAAGAGAAAAAGGCTTCAAGAATTAATTTTGAAACAACAATAAAAAGTGGATATGATGTTTTACATATTGAAAAAATGTCTAAAAGCTTTGGAGATAAAAAACTTTTCAGTAATCTTAATATGGATTTAAAAAGAGGTGAAAAAGTTGCGTTAATAGGTGACAATGGCCGTGGTAAGACTACATTATTTAAAATAATAATGGATAAAATACCTTGCGATAGTGGAAGCAAAGTTATAGGTGCAAATGTTAATATAGGATATTATGATCAGGAACAGTCGAATCTTAATATGGATAAAACCATAGTAGATGAAGTGTGGGATGATTATCCAGAGTTAACAACTACGGAACTTAGAACATATTTGGGTTCATTCTTATTTAAAGGTGAGGATGTATTTAAAGAAGTAAATAAACTTAGTGGTGGAGAAAGGTGCCGAATTAATCTTTTAAAGCTTATGCTTTCACAGGCTAATGTGCTTTTATTAGATGAACCTACAAATCATCTTGATATTCCATCAAGAGAAGCCTTAGAAGAAGCTATATTAAGTTATGATGGAACATTAATAGTAATTTCCCATGACAGATACTTTTTAAATAAAGTAATACACAAAATATATGAGCTTGAAGAAGGCGGAGTAAATGAATACTTAGGAAACTATACATATTATATTGAAAAAAAGAAAAATCCTCAAAGATTTGAGCATTATGAAAATATGGCTGGAGGAAAAACAAAAACTCAGCTTAATGATGAAAAGAAGAAAAAAAGGGCAATTGAAAAAGAAGCTAAGGAAGCTAAGAAAAAGCTTAAAGAACTTGAAGACAATATAGGTAAAAGCGAAGAGCTTTTAGAAAAGCTTCAGGAAGATTTATGTAAGGAAGAGATTTATTCTAATCCACAGGAAAGTGAAAGAGTAAATAAAGAAATAAAAGATGTTCAGGAAAAGATAGAGAAAATGTATGAAGAGTGGGAAACTTTAGCTGAATAACAAAAGATTGTGATTTATAAAAATTGTATTTAAAAGTATAATTATATTTTAGACGAAATGAGACAAAGTATTAGATTTAAAAAGGGACTGTTACACTAATTAGTGCACAGTTCCTTTTTTGTTTGATAAATCAGAATTTTATTAAGTAAGAACTAAAAACTAAGAACTAAGAGTTTTGGA
>CAZLOP010000334.1:0-1911 GCA_964561205.1 uncultured Clostridium sp.
TTTTATTTTATCAGTAATGATACTATTTTCCAAGTAGTTATTTAAACTTTTATGTTTAGAATTTATCTTTGATGTTTCGTAGGCACTTTTACATATACTAATCATTGACAGTGCTGTTTGGTGATGGTATACTGTAATTAGAGATTGATGCGGTGCTAAAGCCCGTACCTTTCTCTTTTTTGTTCATATTCTGCTTTCAAGTGACCTATTACCGTTTCGCAACATTCTACTACTACTCCTTGCTTTCTTCATAGCTTATTCTAATGAAATGATAATAAGGAATATTTGCAAAAAATTATAGGATTTCATAAATGAGGTATAAAAAATGATGGATAGTAATTTAAAACAAGAATTATTAAATACTAAAAGTTTAAAAGAATTTCAAACAATATGTTTAAAACATAAGCTAAAAATGAATGATTTGGATGTGAAAGTTTTAAAGTATTATGCTAGTTTAGGACACGGTGTTATTGTTTTAACTTTATTTAATATGTCTCAGCATTAGAAAATGGGGCGTATTCGCCCATTATACCTTTAAATTCTTCAGGTATCCACGAAGTTGTATTAACATTTTTAACAAATGACCTGCCTTTGTTTTTATCTTCTGCCCTGTAGTATCTTGTCTGCGTGTTGTATCAGTTGATGGTCTGTTATTATGTCTTTGTTCTCCTCCAGATATTTCAGAATTTTCTGCTGTTGCTCGGGTTTCGTTAGATAGTACAGTATTCTTTGCGTTGTATCCTCCGTTAACCCCAATTCGAACATCTTGTCCACTACTTGACACTCCAGCTCCGTTAATTCCTTTCGCATTTTGTTGCCTCCTCTCAGTAATAGCTTCATTATATTCTTTTGGTATTGAGTTTTCAACAACATTTTTAGCATTTTCATCTAAATATTTTACAGGTACAGTTCTTATTCCAAGTTCTTTTGCAATTGCTAGTCTGTGATTTCCATCATTTATGGTTATATTACCTTTACTATCAGTTATTAGTTCTATTGGATTTTTTATTCCATTTTTTCGAATATTTTCTTTCAAAGAATTTATTTGTTCTTGTTCTCTATATCCTCCACTATTTTTATCTTTATATTTTATTAACTGTTCTATTGGTATATTATCCGTTTCATTTATATTATGCAAACTCTCATAAGCTTTTTTGTTCTGTTCATTATCGAAATTTTGCAACTCTTCAGTAGTTGGCAAAGCAAATGTCTTAGTTGAGTTTGGCATTAAGTCCCAATATTCTTTCAAATATTTTGACCAACTTTTATCTGACTGAGAATATCTTATGTCTGAGTTAGCAGTTGGAGTTGTGTTGCCTATATTTTTTATTTGCTCTTTAGTTAATGTCCTGCCTTGGTTGTCTGTTTTTGGTAAAGAAAAAGAACTCTGTTCTGAGTTCTCTAAATTGTTGCCATTATTTTTATTAGTTTCTGTGCTGTTAACGTTTCGCTGTTGTCTTCCATATCCAATATTTTGTCTATCACTTGTTCTGCTCTTTTCTTGTCCTCGACCATTGCCATTGCTGGTATTGCTTCCTCTTTTGGTACTCCTAATGCTTTTAATAATCTTAGTATTTCCATTTGATAAATTGTCAATGCCATTTTTCCAAACCTCCTTTGCTTCATTGATAAATTTTTGTGAACCTTTAAATTTTAATAGCACGTTTATTTCATTGCCGTTTTTCTCGTACGCATACGAAACATCATCAAAATTAACTATGCCTACATCGTCTTCATATTTAGTTTTGTTAAGCATATAATCTGAATTTACCCTTGCTCTATCCTTATCGGTTATTCTTTTATATACGTAATTACTAGGCTCATTCTTTCGTGTAATTTTGTACTCATTATAATCGCTTTCTTCTATTATGTCAACATTTTCTACTTCTAAATTACTCAAACCATCTTCTA
>CAZLOP010000335.1:0-1904 GCA_964561205.1 uncultured Clostridium sp.
CTCATCTCCATCTGCTTTATATTCTTTCTATTTCCTAAAACAAATGCTGTTATTACCATTATTATTCCAGCAATAATTAACATAAATCCAATCCCTCTACCCTGTCCTACTCCAATTATTTTTCCAATAGTTCCTGCAAGAATACCGCCTTCCATAAGCATAGGATCAAACACCTTATCAGCAAGAACTCCACAGACACAATATGCTGCAACATATCCAACTTGAGTTAAAACACTTATTATTCCCCATGCTCTTCCTTGAACTTCATTTGGTATGTTTATACGAATTAATACATCTGCACATGTATTAACAAATGGAAGTGTAGAAAAAAATAAAATACATGCTATTAAAATAAATATAATATTTGTTGTAACTCCAACCAGCCCCATAAATATTCCTGACATTATAAGACTGAAAACTAGAATTCTTACATAATTTTTCTTTATTTTTATTATTCCTATTACTATACTTCCTACAACCATTCCAATGGCACTAACAGATTCCATAATGCCTAATGTTTTAGAATCAGCAAATGCCAGAATCATAGGTGTCATTAATGTTTGAATAAAGGCAATAAAAAAACACATAAAACCCATAAGAACAATCATATCCATAACACCTTTGTTTACAGTAAGTGCTTTAAATCCCTCTTTAAATTCTTTAAAAAAATTAAAATTATCTTTATTAGGCTTGACTATACTAATAGCACTTCTCACATATGATGCTGAAAAAACTGTAATAAATATTGTAAGAATATCAATAATTAAAATTATTCTTATATCAGAAAATGAAAGTATTATTCCTGCTATAGCTGGAGAAATAAGATATTTTGCTGCACCAGCAATCTGAACCATTCCACTTGCCTTTGCATATTCATCTTCAGTAAGAAGGTCAGTTACTGTTGCCTTATATGCAGGTTCTAATAATGAAATAAATACAGAACTTATTGTAATCCCAATAAAAATAGGCATTATACTATTATTTCCTAAGTTAATTGAAATTAAAATGTATAAAAGTCCTAATGCTGAAAGCAAATCACCTAATATCATCATTAATCTTCTATCATATCTATCAGCTAAAATTCCACCTAAAGGATTTAATAATATAGTAGGCATATATGCAAGTAATGTGGCTATTGATACTAATGTAACACTTTTAGTAAGCTGATAAATGTAAATTCCTATTGCAAAAGATGTCATTCCACTTCCTATTGTAGAAATAAATTCTCCAAGCCATAATATAATAAACTTTTTCATATTTCCCTCCATATATAATTAGTTATTATTCCAATACTCTAATAATTTCTTCTCATAAGTTCCTTCTTTTATAGAAAGCATATTTTCAAGAATAGAAATAAGTGCTGTTAATATTTTAGTTTGTTCTTCTGAAGATATTTCAAATATACCTTCATCTGTAAGGGTTGTTGCTGCTGCTAAAAAAATCTGCATATATTGTAATGGATATTTACATTTCCAAGTTCCTTTTTGAATTCCTTCATCAATTACCTGTGCTAATAATGGAGCCATTACTGTTATAAGCTGATTAAGTGTTTTTTGATGCATCAGAGCATTTTCAGGTTTATGTAATTCATCTAATATTTCTTCAGATTGATTATCCTTTATTCTCATTGCTAGAAATATCTGCAAAAGCTTATCTTCTGGTTCTAAATCCATTTTCTCAATAATCATCTTTACATCTGTAACTGTCTGCTTTGTAAAACTTGCTACAATTTCATCCATTACTTCTTCTTTTGATTTGAAATAATAATAAAAAGTTCCTTTTGCTATGTTTACTTCTTTGAGAATGTCATTAATTGTACATTTTCCATAGCCTTTTACTGCAAATAATCTTGATGCTGCATCTAAAATTTCTTTTTTTCTTTCATCATGTTCTTTAACTATTCT
>CAZLOP010000336.1:0-1901 GCA_964561205.1 uncultured Clostridium sp.
TAATTGTGATTTCATTAATATTAATGTTAAAGAGCCTTTCTTCAAACAGAAAAAGGAGAAAATCCAGCTTTGGAAGAAGAGGAAGAAGATAACCCGTATGAAAAAGACAGAATTAAAAGGAAGTGTGATTTTAAATCCAATTCCTGTAGTTTTAGTTACATCAAGAAACAAAGAAGGAAAAAATAATGTATTTACAGTCGGCTGGACAGGTACAATAAATACAAAACCACCAATGCTGTATATATCTGTACGGCCAGAACGTTTGTCTTACGAATATATAAAAGAATCAATGGATTTTGTTATAAACATGCCAAGCAGCCATTTAGTAAAAGCTGTGGATTATTGCGGTGTAAAACCAGGACGAAAATTTGACAAGATTTCACAAATGAATTTTACACTTCATGAAAGCAGTAATGTTTCAGCTCCTTACATAGAAGAATGTCCTGTAAATATTGAATGCAGAGTAAAACAAATAATTCCTCTTGGAACGCATGATATGTTTATTGCTGATGTATTATGTTCTCATGTAAATGAAAATCTTTTTGATGAAAAGGGAAAAATTCATTTTGAAAAAGCAGATATGCTTTCATATTGTCATGGTGAATATTTCCCATTAAGCAAAAATGCTATAGGTACTTTTGGATTTTCAGTAATGAAACAAAAGACTATAAAAAGAAAAAATGCTGAAGAATCTGAAACTAAACAGTTTAAATCAAAACAAAAATTAAAAACTGATAATAAAAAGCGAGCTAATAAGCCAAATAAACAAAATAACGCTTCAGCTTTTAAAAAGAAGAAATCTTCTAAAACAAATAAAAAAAGAAGAAGATAAAATGCAATTGAAAACTGACCACCAAAATTCTAATTATTGGAGGTCAGTTTTTATTTTATTTATTATTCCATTTCTGTTTCACTAACTAATTCTATTGGCATGTCCATAGCAGATTCCATATTGTTCACAATTTCTTCTACTGACTGATCTTGTTCACTGTGTCCGGACTTTTCCCCTTCATCCTCATCCCATAAAGACTCATGTTCTTTATGATGTTCATTTTTAGAAATAGCTCCCATATTTTTAGCTGACATATACATCTCAAAATTAAAATCAAATAACTTTTTCTCATCAGATGCAGGTACTTTATCTCCTTTTGAGATTCTACGAGCTATTTCCATACATTTTGCCATATCATCCATTGCCTTGCCTTCTGCACTTGCCTGCTGTTTACTAACTTCAGCGTTATGCATGGCTGATGTATACTCGCCAAATTTATTCATAAAATCACTAACTTTATTTAACTTCTCATCTATTTTTGATAGTTCCACTATTATGTCTAAATTTTCTTCAGTATCGTTTGCTTTTTCATTTTTTTCTATCTTTTTACGTAATTCCATTCCTTTATTCCATAATTCATTAAACCGTGCATAATACTGTTGCTTTGCCTCACCAATTTTCATACAGATACCCCCTATTCCATAAATTATCAATGTCAATCAGATATTACCTAAAAAAATTCTGCTTAAACTTTTCTTAAATTAGATTCATATTATAAATTATATCAAATCTGACTATAGTTTACAAATATGTTATAGTATATTATTAAAAATATCAAAGAAGTTAATGTTAAAAGAACACTGAAACTATTGGGGTGGAAATACCCTTTTAGTTAATCAATTATTGAACAAAAATAAAAACAGCTTATATGGAAATTTTCCATATAAGCTGTTTTTTTATTCTCCTGAAAGAGCTTTAAAACCTTCACCTAAAACTTCACTTATTTCACTTACTGTTATAAATGCATCACTATCATTTTGCTTTATGTAGTGTTTTAATTTAATAAACTGGCTACGCTTTAATATTGTCAATATAACACAATTATCTTTTCCAGTATAACCGCCTTTTC
>CAZLOP010000337.1:0-1893 GCA_964561205.1 uncultured Clostridium sp.
ATATTTTAGCTGGTGCTAGGTTTGGTTGTTCAGCCAGAAGGCTGAACTGTTACAACTTAAAATATTTTTCTTAATAATATAACTTTTCTTAATATATAATGACTTATAAAAAAGCAAAATATACAAGTAAAAATGCAGACAATAGTGCATTTAACAATTGGATTTAATGCTGATGATACTAGCATACACTCTAAAAATACATTTACAGGTGCATGGATAACATAAACAGGATATGTGTCTAATGCTAAACTTGTACATAAATTTGACTTTTTATTACATTTATTTCTAAATATAGTAATAAGCTTTAAGCTTATACCTACACACATAAATGGTTCCCATAATGCATAAATAAACGCCATTATGTTCATTCCACCAAAAAAAGCCTCCAAACTATCATCACCTGAAATAACAAATATTGCACATATCCCTATTAACATAACAAAACATATTAATGAAATATTAAAATAAAAAGAACTAATTTCATCTGTAAGTTTATGAAGCCAATTATTCTTATATGCTTTTATTCCTAAAATGAATAGTAATATATATTGTGTGAAATATCCCAGCTTCATTCCTAAAACTTCTTTTTCAGTTGGAAAAAACAATCTCACTATAAATGATATTAATCCCCAAAGTATCATAAATATTATTACAACTTTTCTACTTGGGAAATCATCATTTTTAGGTTTTTCAGGTTTTGATATCTTCATATATAGTACAAATAAAAGCGAAAATATTAAAAGTGCTTCTACAAACCATAATGGACCAAAACCCATATTATCAATTTGTGTTATGCAAGTATACATATATTTCAAATATGAAATGGTGTGTCCACTTTTAACCCTTTCTACAAAATATATAGTAGTTGGATGTAATATAAAGTAAAAAATACATAATGGTATCAAAAGTCTTATAAGTCTATCTTTTATAAAATTATATGTTCCTTTTCTATTATATGAAGACAAAATAAAATAAGCTGAAATAAAAAAAAATAGTCCCATAAAAAATGACTGGCAGACAGCATTAAATATTGTGAATATTATATTTACAGCAGCATTATTTACTTCTTCAATATAATACCAGCCTCCAGAGCCCCCATATGCGATAGTAGTATGATGTATTATTACTAACACACATAGTAAAATCTTCAGACTATCTAAATAATATATTCTTTTTGATTTTTCTTCCAAAATTCTACCTCCTTTTTTCATTTACATTTAATATTATAGAATTTTTGTTATAATCTTTCAAGTTATTGTCAAAGCATTTAGTCCTATTTGTCTTGTCCTAACAAACAGTATCATAACTAATATAATTATAATTTTGTATACTTTTTTTTCATGTGCAAATACTATGTTTATGGTTTTATGCCTAAAAAATATGTTATGGAGGTTAAAGTATGAAAAAGTTTATTTGTGCTGTATGTGGATATGTTCACGAAGGTGACAATCCACCAAAAGAATGTCCTATCTGTAAAGCACCCGCATCTAAATTTAATGAAATGAATGATGATCTTCAGTTTGCCGATGAACATCACATTGGAATTGCAGAAGGATTAGATGATGAAATTTTAGAAAGCTTACGTGCAAACTTTATTGGTGAATGTACAGAAGTTGGAATGTATCTTGCAATGAGCCGTGCAGCTGATCGTGAAGGCTACCCGGAAGTTGCGGAAAGCTATAAAAGAATTGCTTATGAAGAAGGAGAACATGCTTCAAAATTTGCTGAAATTTTAGGAGAAGTTGTAAGCCCTTGCACAAAGAGCAACTTAAGTGCCAGAGTTGAAGCAGAATTTGGTGCATGTGCAGGTAAGAAAAAACTAGCATCCCTTGCAAAAGAAAGGAATTTAGATGCAATACATGATACTGTTCATGAAATGTGTAAGGATGAAGC
>CAZLOP010000338.1:0-1890 GCA_964561205.1 uncultured Clostridium sp.
ATCATATCTTATCTTTCCATCCTGAATATCATAAAATCTGTTAATAAGATTTGTAATTGTAGTTTTACCAGCACCTGTTGCACCAACAAAAGCAATCTTTTGTCCTGGTTCTGCATATAATCTTACATCATGAAGTACAATTTTTTCTGGTTTATATCCAAAATCAACTCCATCAAATACAACATCTCCACAGACTTTAGTATAAGTAAGACTTCCATCTCCATGTGGATGTTTCCATGCCCATATACCTGTATGCTGAGGAACTTCTGTAATATTTCCTTCACTGTCAATTTCAGCATTCACCAAAGTAACATATCCTTCATCAACTTCCGGCTTTTCATCAAGAAGTGCAAAAATACGTTCTGCACCAGCTAATGCCATGATTATAAAATTAAACTGCTGTGAAATCTGAGCTACTGGCTGATTAAATGTTCTTGTAAGCTGAAGAAATGAAGCCAGTGCTCCAATTGTAAACCCATTAAAGCCTGTTATTGCAAGTACAGCACCAATAATTGCAGTAAAAACATAGTTTATATTACCTATATTCCCCATTATCGGCATAAGAATATTTGCAAAGGTATTAGCTTTATCAGCACTATCACATAAGTTTTCATTTAATTCATCAAATTTTGCTTTAGCTTCTTCTTCATGATTAAATACCTTTATTACTTTTTGACCTTCCATCATTTCTTCTATGTATCCATTAAGAATACCTAAATTTTTCTGTTGTTTTCCAAAGTACAATCCACTTTTCCCACCAACATTTTTAACAACCTGAATCATTATTACTACCATTAATAAAGTTACACATGTTAATGGTATGCTTAATACTACCATTGTAACAAGTACACCTACAATTGTTATTACAGATGAAATAAGTTGTGGTATACTTTGACTTAACATCTGTCTTAATGTATCTATATCATTTGTATAAAGACTCATAAGCTCGCCATGTGGATGAGTATCAAAAAATGGTATTGATAACTTTTCCATATGCGTAAACATATCATCTCTTATTTTCTTTAAACATCCATTTGAAATATTAATCATAAGTCTATTAAATACATATGTTGAAATAACACCAATATAATAAATAACTGCCATATAAGAAAGTGCTTTTACAAGCGGTGCAAAACTTGGGTTATTTTGACCAATAAACGGTATTATATAATCATCTATAAGGTTCTTTAAGAACCACGTTCCATACACATTAGCTAAAGAACCAATAATAATACATATAACAACAATAATAAATTGACTTCTATATTTTTCTAATGCATATGCCATAAGTCTCTTTAATGTTTTTATAGGAGTTTTACTTTTAGGCCCACCTTTCATGCCCCTTGGTCCCTTTGGTCCATGCTGAATCTTAGGTGCTTTATTTTGACTCATTATTATCAGCTCCTTTCACTTGAGATTCATATACTTCCTGATAGATAGCATTATTTTTTAATAATTCTTCATGATTTCCTATTGCATCTATTTTTCCATCATTTAAAACAATTATCTTATCTGCATCCTGAACTGACGAAATACGCTGAGCGATTATTATCTTTGTTGTATCTGGAATTTCTTCTTTAAATGCTTTTCTAATTAATGCATCTGTTTTAGTATCTACAGCACTTGTAGAATCATCTAAGATTAATATTTTAGGCTTTTTAAGAAGAGCTCTGGCAATACATAATCTCTGCTTCTGACCACCAGATACATTACTTCCCCCCTGTTCAATATATGTGTCATATCCATCTGGAAATCTTTGTACAAATTCATCTGCTGCTGCCTGTTTGCAGGCTCTTATTACTTCTTCATCAGTAGCTTCTTTGTTACCCCATTTTAAGTTTTCTTTTATTGTTCCTGAAAACAATACATTCTTTTGAAGCACCATTGAAA
>CAZLOP010000339.1:0-1878 GCA_964561205.1 uncultured Clostridium sp.
TTTATAAAAAATTAATAAATATAGCATTTAACTATTATAGTATAAACGTTTTTATGAATAATTTCAACTGAAAATTTTTAAGATATCTGAAAGTATAATTTCTTTATCTTGGCTGTACAATCAATTTAATTGCAGTTCTCTCTTCTCCATCTATCACTATATCAGCAAAAGCTGGTACGCAAACAATATCTTTGCCACTAGGTGCAACAAAACCTCTTGCAATAGCTATTGCCTTTACTGCCTGATTAATAGCCCCTGCACCAACTGCCTGAATTTCTGCAATATTCTTTTCTTTTATAATTGCTGCTAAAGCTCCTGCTACTGAATTAGGATTTGATTTAGTTGATACTTTTAATACTTCCATTAATATTCCTCCTAGACAAAATTTATTATGCAAATCGTTTACACTTATTTATATTCTAGGTTTGTACATAAAATCCTTTTTAATATTTAAATTTTTTTCTTTTCAGCAGTTTATAAGTGTTTCAACTCAATCAAAATCTTATAATTTCCTTTTTTAAAATAGCAAATGCACTCTGCCTATACAGCAAAGTGCATTAGTAAATTCTTATTTAGCAAAATCTACTGCTCTTGTTTCTCTTATAACATTGATTTTTATCTGTCCTGGATATTCTAGCTCTTCTTCTACACTCTTAACTAAATTACGTGCAAGCTCTACAGTTCCAGCATCATCAACTTTATCTGGTTTAACCATAATTCTTATCTCTCTACCAGCTTGAATTGCATATGACTTTTCTACACCTTCATATGAATTTGCTATTTCTTCTAACTTTTCAAGTCTCTTAACATAAGCTTCTAATGTTTCTCGTCTTGCACCAGGTCTTGCAGCTGATATTGCATCTGCTGCCTGAACCAATACTGATTCCAAACATGTCATTTCAACATCACCGTGATGTGCACATATTGCGTTTACTACAGATGGTGATTCGTGATATCTCTTAGCAATGTCTCCTCCTATTAAAGCATGAGGACCTTCAACATCAACTACTTTTCCAATATCATGTAATAGTCCGGCTCTCTTAGCCAAAGTAACATCTAATCCTAATTCTGCTGCCATCAAGCCTGCTAAATTAGACACTTCTATAGAATGCTTCAATACATTCTGACCATAGCTGGTTCTGTATTTTAGCCGTCCTAATAATTTTATAATTTCTAGATGTAAACCATGAACACTAGTTTCAAGAGCTGCCTGTTCCCCTTCTTCTTTAATATTGTTTTCAACATCTTTAGTAGCTCTTTCTACCATTTCCTCGATTCTTGCAGGATGTATTCTTCCATCTACAATTAACTTTTCAAGAGCAATTCTTGCTATTTCACGTCTGATTGGATCAAAACTAGAAAGAATTACTGCCTCTGGAGTATCATCAATTATTAAATCTACTCCTGTTAACGTTTCAAGTGTTCTTATATTACGACCTTCTCTACCTATGATTCTGCCTTTCATTTCATCATTAGGTAATGCAACAACCTGTACGGTAGTTTCTGACACATGATCTGCTGCACATCTTTGAATTGCACCTGTAATAATTTCCCTTGCTCTCTTATCTGCTTCTTCTTTTGCGCGGCTTTCAATATCTTTAATCATCAAAGCCGTATCATGTGTTATTTCTCTTTTAACTTCGTCTAAAAGGATTTCACGAGCCTCTTCACTTGAAAGTGAAGAAATCTTCTCAAGTTCTGCTCTTCTCTCTTGAAATATTTGTTTTGTTTTTTCTTCTACTTCTTCGATTTCAAGCATTTTTGCATTTAAGTTTTCATCCTTTTTTTCAATTGCTTCGCTCTTCTTATCAAGAGCTTCTTCCCTTTGAATTACTCTTCTTTCAAGTCTTTGAATTTCATTTCTTCTCTCTCGAGTTT
>CAZLOP010000340.1:0-1869 GCA_964561205.1 uncultured Clostridium sp.
TGTTATATCGTCATAACTTCTTGCTAACAAACCATGTTCGTTATATATTATTTCTTCTTTATTATTGTTTTTGATATTAATGAAAGCCGAGTTTAAACCTTCTTCAAGCCAGTTCATGATATTGGCATTAGCATTACAACCTTGTGTGGCTTGATGTGCTATATAATCATATGAATTAGCTATAGATTTTGCTTGATCTAATATTGCTTTAGTATCCTCAATCACACCTATTTCTTTTACTCTAAATGCATCAGCAAATGAAACGGTAATTTTATCTATTGAACCATAATTGATGGTAATATTGATTAATCTTAAATCATATTTTTTTTCATCTGCCTCAAGTATAATCCAGTTACCAATTCTAATTTTATTTTTAAATTCTTTAAATTCTTTAATATTTAATAAATTATTAAGATTAGAAGTGAGAGAATATTGTAATTCGCTTGCCTTAATAGCTTCTTCTTGACCTGTCTCAAATAATTCAGAAGCTAATCTAATTAACTCACTATTACTTACCCCTTCAGATATATAATTGTCATTCTTATATGTACTCTCTAATCTATAGTGCGAGAAGATTATCCATAAGTCATCACCAATATATTCTTTAAAATTTA
The DNA here is from genome assembly GCA_964561205.1 of uncultured Clostridium sp. Classification (GTDB taxonomy): domain Bacteria; phylum Bacillota; class Clostridia; order Clostridiales; family Clostridiaceae; genus Clostridium. The sequence goes on from CAZLOP010000340.1 coordinate 615, forward strand.
ATTGCTTTTGAATGCTCTTTCTTAACTGCTCATAATTATCATACTCTTTTTGAACCTTAGATATTTCATTTTCACGAATCACCATTTCTTCTTGAATTGCAATAATTCTATCATAGTATGGTTTATACATTGTTTCATATAAATTAACACCATACAATTCAGTTGTATCAGTGGTTACACCTTGCTCAATAAGGATATCTATACAAGTTTGATAATTAGATTCAAAAGACTTTAATCTATTAAGGGAATATTTAGTAAGCTCTGTCTTAAATTCGTTCAAGTCCTCAATTTCAAAAATACTATAAAATATAGAATCATTTCTATCTAATGATTTTTGTATTTTTTGATATAGGTATTCTTCATAATTATCACTCTTAATTGTTACTGCGAATTGTTCAGTAGTAGAAGTATCTTCTTCGTTACCTTTGTTTGTAATTGTAATAGTACCTTTCCAAATTTTTTTATTATTTAATATATTTGAAAGAGTAGAATTATCTATATTAACAGTATATCTGCCATCAATTATTACTTCAGCCATACCTTTAACAGCTAAATCAGCAGAAGCATTTGAAAGCGAATTAATATTTTGTACTTCAACATTGTCTAATTTTTTTACAAGAGTATTAGCCTCTTCTTGTGCTGTAGTTTCAGGTATCGTAATTTCTGGCATCATTTCGGATGTAAGATACAATTCTTCATCAATAAGCTCATATATCTTTTCAGTGTATTCTTTATAGGATGGTTGAAGAATAAAAAATAATTCATTATAAGAAATTATTTTTTCAATCAATTTATCGGGCATGTCATTTAGCATGTCCTCTGAAAAATGATAAATGTAATTACTACCATTAGGATTAATATTAGCAACGGTGGCTGTCATAAGCTCATCGCCACCTTCAATTTTTAAGCAATTAAATACATTTTGGGTGTCACTTTCAACAGTTATCATATCTGCATAATTTTTAGTTGAGATATAAATTCCTGTATTTTCTCCATATGTTTTTGCTGCATAAACAGATATTATTCGATTAACCGAATCAAAGAAAAATATACATTCAAGCTCCGTTGCTATATCAGAAGTTAAAAATGTATATATATCCTTATCATTTGCAGAAAATATTCTTTGCTTATTTGCAATAGTTTCATCAACATGTCCAATTTTGTAATCTGAACATTTGTCCTTAAGTATTCTATGTAATAATGAGGCTTCGGCATTATTTTCATTATAAAATATAGTAGGAATATAATTTTCTCT
>CAZLOP010000341.1:0-1853 GCA_964561205.1 uncultured Clostridium sp.
TGTTTAAATATTTATATGAACAGAAATTTAAAGATGTTGCAGTAAATAGATATGAAGAAAATGATAAGTTCTTTATGAGCTTGTTTAGTGATGAAGAAAAAATGAATTTTATTATGCATATGATGGCTGAGGTTGTTTATAGAGAGCTAAGACATTAATTATGGTATTTAAAGCAGAATTTGATACTCTGGTCAGGCTGCAAGCTTACAAAGCAATAACAATATGTTTTGCAGGAGAAATACAGCAGTAACCTTTGCTAAAGTTCCGTTAGGATTATTTTAGCATTAGGAAAATTCTTTATAAATAAAAAACTTATTAGAATATATAGATTTGGAAAGTAAAAAGAAATGGAAATAGAAATTTAATTATTGGGAGAATACCCTTAGAAAAAAAGATACTTTCTTTAATCTATAAAAAATATAAAAAATAAATAAGTTCATAGCAGTTATTTAACTGACTATAAACTTATTATACGAGGAGAAATAAAGGAGAGAGGTTTTGTGAAATATAATAATGAGGCATTGGAAGATGTGTATTCAAAAGATGATATTTGCTTTTTTTGGAAGCCTGAACCAGCAGAAGATGGTATTATAACAGAAAGTTGTTTGAGTCAATGGTGGAAATGTACTTTTATGGAAAATCAAATCCTTTTTTGTTGTACAGAACAATATATGATGTACAGAAAAGCAATGTTATTTAAGGATTTTGAATATGCACAAAAAATATTATTTAGTAAAGATCCTAAAAAAATGAGAGAATACGGTAGATTAGTAAGAGGATTTGATGAGAATAAATGGAATGAAGAAAAAAGTAATATAGTGTTAAAAGGTAATATTTTAAAGTTTTCTCAAAATCAAGAACTTTATCAGTTTCTAATTGGAACAAAGGATAAGATTTTAGTTGAGGCAAGTCCTTATGATAGAATATGGGGAATTGGAATGAGAAAGAGCGAAGAAGGCATACTTGAACCATCAAAGTGGAAAGGATTAAATCTGTTGGGATTTATTTTAATGGATGTGCGAAATCGTATAGGATAGCAGATGAGATGAAAACTACCAGCAATTAACCAAACCTCTAACTGCTAAATTCTCATTGTTAATTATAATAAAGAAATTAGATAAATAGGGACATATGATTTAGATAGTGTAATATAGTCTTTTTTATATATTCAGGTGTATCACTCATACCTTGATTAATCCATTTCAAAATAATATTCCCAACTGCTCCCACATTGAAAGCAATAATGTATTCAACTTGTTCAGGAGTAAATGGTTGAAACAGAGGATAATCTGAACTGACTACTTGATTGTGTATCATTGGAATGAAAAGATTTAACTTGTTCAAAATCAAATGCAAAAGATTATTATCTCGAAGCTGAAAAAGTAAATTTTGATTCTGCATACAGAAGTGGAAAATAACATCTAAAATAGGTGAAAGTTGATAGCTTGGAATTTGTTGTAGGGAATGTACATATTTGTATAAAATATTGTCAATGTATGCACTTAAAACATCATCTTTGGAATGAAAATTACGATAAAAAGTTTTTCGAGCAACATGAGATTCAACAATGATTTGTTTCACTGTTATATCATTGTAAGGTAAAAATTTCATCAGTTGAAAAAGTGCATTGGTTATTTTAGTTTTTGAGCGTACTGCACTTGGGTTTTGTGTAGTATTCATGTAAATTCCTTTCTGACACTTTTTCTCAAATTTGTGTCACTTGATGGTCAAATATTGCAATTCATGTTTCCATATTATATTATAATAAAAAACAATACAAGAGTCTACTTTTAAAAGGAGAAAAGCTTATGAATGAATTTGTATGGATATTTCCTATTTTATTTATTTTCCAT
>CAZLOP010000342.1:0-1847 GCA_964561205.1 uncultured Clostridium sp.
AATGTGTTACATTCCTAGTACCATCGTCATTGTATACTGTTTTGCAACTAATATTACCTTTATTGTCGTATACAGTATTATCAAGCATTTTCCAGCCATCCCAAGAGCGAGTTTCTTCGCTTGTCTTGTTACCTGCTTCATCATATCTGATAACCAATGTTTTACTATTGTCATAATCCGGATACTCTTCCCATAGCACAGTACCATTACCGTTACGGAATATCACATAGTTTTCTTTATAATTGTCATTGAGAATATACTCTTTTTCTAAAGATAATTTGCCATTTGAATACGTCTTTTCGTTTTTAGGTTGCGGATTTCCTTTATACATAACGTATTCAATTTCTTTTTTTAACGTACCGTTTTCATCAAAATTTTGTTCTAAAGATTTGTTACCGCCCTCATATTTTGTGTATTTAGTAACTACTCCATCTGTATATTCTTTTCTGTATGTTATAACTCCTTCTGTATCATATCTTTCTTCTGCAACCAATTTCCCATCCGGAGTTGTTACCATTACAGAAGATTTCTTTGAATTCAAATATATTGTTTTTACTATATTACCATTTTCATCTGTTGTTTCTTCTGTTTTCAACAAATCCTTACTTAGAGGCAAATCATCACCAATACCAGAACCTCCACCATTATTATTGTTAACAGGGAGTTTAAATGAATAATTTTGACCATTATACTTGAATGTAATTTCCCAAAAATTACCGACTTGAACTTTATTATACGCAATAAGTAATCTATCAAGAATATCTAATGCGCTTATATCTTGTCTTAGAAAGGAATTTAATGCATCATTAAACAGTTCTCCATTAGCTCTGCTACCACCTTTATCATCGTCTTCAGGTATTGTAGGTTCTAAGCGTAAACCGCCCTTAAATTTTACTTCTGAATTTAATAGAGTTATCAAATCTTTTGTATTAAACAACATTTGCTATATCCTCGCTTTCTTTTTACTTATTAAAACAAAATACTTTATGATTTTTTTCATATACAACTTCTATCTCAATTGATTTCTCAAACTCGCTATAATTCAGCACCCCATTTCCATATATGGGAAAATTTGATATTGAATCCTTTATTCTAAAGTGTTCATTTAAATACTGCATTGCAGCAGAACCGTCTTCAAATGAGTCTAATTGGTTTATTACCTCAAGTACTTTTGAATAATCGCACTGGGTTAAATTTTCTTGCCTTGATATTGCTGAATAAAGCATGTAATTATTAATATCCACTTGTTCACTCCAAATTTGTTACTTAACTTACTAATATATTCGGCACCTTTTTGAAAAACTTTAGGTTTTTTATCAATATTGTTACACTTCTTTATATTTCTTTACAAAGTTAGATGTGCAAAATCTGGCAATTCGACTTTAAAAAGTGTATTATAGACATTTATTAATTTTTCTAAAATTCTTAATTTTTGTAACAATATGTAAAAAGGTAAAAAGATTTATTCAGGAAAATTGTACTAAAAACTATTTATTCTTAAAAAAACTTAAACATATTGCTTGCCAATCCGACTAATGGTAAAATGTTGTTGGAGAGGAGTGCCTATATTAAGGCATGATGAAGAAGTGGAATTAGGTAAATTATCGAAAATACTGAGTAATAATGACATTGTCCTAGCAATAGGTCTGGTTGTTATTGTCTGCATGATGGTAATTCCTCTACCGGCTCCTCTGTTAGATTTATTACTTACAGTAAATATATCACTTGCCGTAGTAATTTTGCTTGTTTGTCTTTATACACAAGAACCGTTGGATTATTCTTCTTTTCCTACAGTTTTACTTATTGCGACACTTTTTAGGCTTGGACTGAACGTAAGTTCAACACGT
>CAZLOP010000343.1:0-1843 GCA_964561205.1 uncultured Clostridium sp.
AGAAAAGGCATTATGAATATATCAAAAACATGCTATGACGGTAAAACAAAAAATGGATTTGGTCGAATAATAGACACTCCAAAAACCGAATTATCAAAGCGGATTGTTCCTATACCTAAGCAACTAATACAAACTCTTAGAGCCGTCAAAGAAGAAGAAAAGTGTGATTGGGTCGTATCACATAACGGTATGCCTATTACGGTAAGATCATATCAAAAGAGCTTTGCATTACTCATAAAAAAACTAAATATTGCACATAAAGGATTTCATTCATTACGCCATACATTTGCAACAAGGGCATTGGAAACTGGTATGGATGTAAAAACGCTCTCCGAAATACTCGGGCATAAAAATGCAACGATAACATTAAATAGATATGCCCATTCAATGCTTGAGCATAAGAAGGAAATGATGAATCAGCTCGGAAAAATGTTCAAAACAAAAAGTGACACCTAATAGCATATTAGATGTCCCTTTTGTAACATTTTATCACTCTTTATTTGATTGTGTCAATATGTTTTACAAAATATCATCTTAGTAACAAGGTAAAAAAGTTAATGAAATGTTCAAAATTTAGAATTTGACTAATTATTTCTTTCATTTTTGTTCATCTAATATGCTATTAGGTGAACAAGTTAAAAGGTATTGTAATCAAATACCACCTATTACATTAAAAAAATAAGGAGGAGAATATGAAGAAACAGAATCGTTTGCTTGTAATAATGATAATTGCTATTTTAATGGTATGTCTTTTTGTTGGTTGCGATAAGTCTAACAATAAAACCTACATAATATCATTTGATACTATGGGCGGAAGTCGAATTGATCCGATAACTATCGAGGAAGGAAAAGCAATAACACTTCCAAAAGAACCAACCAAAGAAGGATACTCATTTTATGGCTGGTATTTAGATGAAGAATTTGTTGAAGAATTTAATACGAAGGGGAAAATATCGAGTGATATTACATTGTATGCAAAATGGGGACCTTTCAAAGGTGAACAAGCTGATGATGGTCAATCTATTTTATATTCTGACAAGTTTATAGTAAATGGTTATGTATTAACATTAAATCAGAATGAATTTATTTCTGCTGAAAAAAACTTTTTTTCACTGCAAGATACATTCGTTATAAGTGATCGTGCAGAATGGAAAGCATTCACTTCGGAAAATTGTTCTAAAGATTCGGAGGTGAATGCTTCTAACTTAAAGTTATCTGCCGGCTGGAATTACATATATATTAATGTACAAAACAAGGAAACTGGCAGTGGCAATATTTACAAACTTGAATTATACAAATATCCAACAATATCATATAACACATTGGCGGATGGTACGCTTGAAGTTAGTTATGTCGAAGATTGCCAAGAAGTTAGATTTCCTATCAATTTACCAGATAAAATTACGAGAATAGGGTCTTGTGCATTTATTCACTGTACCACTCTAACAAATGTCATATTTCCAAATACTATAACTGAAATTGCCGATTACGCATTTTCCGCTTATTATGGTCCTTCGTGCACTGCACTTATTTCAATTACAATTCCTGACAGTGTAAAAACAATTGGAGCAGCTGCTTTTAGTGGTTGCACGGCTCTTACAACTGTAAATATAGGAAATGGTGTAAATACTATTGGTGATAGTGCTTTTAGTGGTTGCACAGCTCTTACAACTGTAAATATAGGAAATGGTGTAAATACTATTGATGATAGTGCTTTCGAAGGGTGTGTAAATCTTGCAGAAATATCTATTTCAGACAGCGTAACAAGCATTGGAACTGATGCGTTCAAAGAAACGGCTTGGTATGAAAAACAACCAGATGGCGTAGTATATTTTGGAAAAAT
>CAZLOP010000344.1:0-1821 GCA_964561205.1 uncultured Clostridium sp.
GCTTTGGCATCATGTTTTAATCACATCCTCTTAATAAATATCCATTATAATATTATTCTTAATTGAATTTATAGTCAAAAAAGGTCTAAACATGAAAATCTTCATATTTAGACCTTTGATTGAATATACAACGTTTACTTGACAAAATAGTTTAAATTAAAAATAGAGTAAATATTTTTATTCACTCCATTTTTAATCCTTTCTATTTACAAAATCCTATTTAATTCTAATTATAATATCTTATCTAATTGAACCTTTAATTGATCACTTATGGTAGTTAATGGCAACCTAACTTCATCACTATCAATCAACCCCATCCTGTTTAAACAATACTTAATTGGTGTTGGATTAGGTTCTTTAAATAACATTGGAATAAATGAGTATAAATCTTTCCAAACTTTTAATGCATCTATATAATTATTTGATTTTATTAAATTATAAACTTTTATAAATTTATCCGTATAAAGATGTGCTGAAGCCATTATTCCACCATCTCCACCTAAGAGCAATGTATTATAAAATAATGCATCCTCCCCTGTTAGTATTGAAAAATCTTCTGGCGGATTTAGAAGTAATTCTGTTGTCTGCTTTAAATCAGCACAACAGTCTTTTACCCCTACAAAATTCTTTAATTCTGCTAATTTATATATTGTCTCATTTTCTACATTTACACCAGTTCTGTATGGTATGTTATAAAGTATTATATCTAATTTTGTTGATTCAGAAATGTTTTTAAAATGCTCATAAATTCCTTTTTGTCCTGGTCTTGAATAATATGGTGTAACAGACAAAATTCCATTAATGTCGTATTTCTCTACAGTCTTTAGTTTTTTCACTACTTCACTTGTATTATTTCCACCAAGTCCTGTATATATTATTACTCTTCCCTTATTTACTTCAATAGTTTTATCTAGTATTTTTTCATATTCCAAATCACTTATTGTTGGTGTTTCACCTGTTGTAGCTAATGGAATAACTCCTGTAACACCTTCATTAATATAATGTTCAACTAACTTTCCATAGGATTCTAAATCAACCTCACCATCTTTAAATGGGGTTATTATTGGCACTAATACACCTTGAATTTTCATTATTATTGACTCTCCTTCCAATTTATAATAATTAAATAGAAAAAACCCACCTAAATAAAGGCGGGTAGAGTATAATCACTTCAAATTGAGATATAATAATCAAAATATATTAATTATTACATCAGACCTTTGTAGCGCTCCACTTACGTGACAGTCATGCATATATTTTATACATGCCCAGGAACAAAATTTTGCATAAATTATTCCTTCGGCTATAATACCTTTTATTACTGATCATAGTCTGCCGACTCATAGTAACTACTAATTATTACAGCACCTCTACCATAGGCTATTCCTATTAAATTAAACTACATATAGTATAACAGTTCATATCTATTTTGTAAATATTCAACAATGTAATAATTAAAAAATTATCTATTAATGAAAATACTTAAATTTATAAATAAAAAGAGACAGTCAACTAACTGCCTCTTTAACTTACCTCGCAACGTCCTACTCTGCCACACAGTCACCCGTGCAGTACCATCGGCGCTATAGACCTTAACTGTCCTGTTCGGAATGGGAAGGAGTGTTACCTCTATGCCATCATCACGAGATACATAATTTTCCGAAATCTCTGATTTTACCGAAAATTAGCACTTCTCAGCTCTGCTGATGAAGTTTCCTTTTTTCCTAATCAAAGGTTTCGTTCATTATTTCATTTGAAAGAAATGCTCTTTCAAAATTGCATACAAACTGTATATTACAACTTATTTTGGTCAAGCCCTCG
>CAZLOP010000345.1:0-1821 GCA_964561205.1 uncultured Clostridium sp.
AAAGAACTTCACTGCCTTTTCCTATAAGACTTGCCCCTCTTACTGGTTCTGTTATCTGTCCATTTTTAACAAGATATCCTTCAACAACAGCAAAATTAAATTCTCCTGTAACTGGATTAACTGAACCTCCACCTAACTTTTTAGCATACAATCCATCTTCTATTGATTTAATTATATGGTCAGGCTTATCATTACCAGCTGCTATATAAGTATTTGTCATTCTGGATGTAGGCTGATATTTATAATTTTGTCTTCTTGAGTTTCCTGTAGACTTCATATTCATACGTCTTCCATTTAATTTATCAATCATATAGCCTTTTAATATTCCGTCTTCTATTAATATATTTTTCTGAGTTTTATTTCCTTCATCATCAATATTAAGTGATCCCCATGCATTTGGTATTGTTCCGTCATCAATAGCTGTAACTTTAGAAGATGCTATTTTTTCTCCTAATTTGTCTGCAAAAACGGAGTTTCCTTTTGCTACTGCTGTTGCTTCAAGAGCATGACCACAGGCTTCATGGAATATTACTCCTCCAAATCCATTATCTATAGCTACTGTCATTCTCCCTGCAGGACAATTTTTTGCATGAAGCATAGTATGAGCTATTCTTGCTGCTTCTCTTCCGTGCGCTGCTGCATCAACTTTATCAAACATTTCAATTCCCATATGTCTGCCAGGACCTTCAAAACCAGTTTGATTTTCATTATCTTTTGATGCTATTGCACTAACCCCTAATCTGGTTCTTATTCTTTTATCTTCTATATATAATCCTTCACTATTGGCAATAAGTACATTCTGTTCTCTGTCCACATAATTAGCTACTACTTGTGATATTTCTTCACTATAGCCTTTAGCAGCACTATATGCTTCTTTTAAAATCTTTATTTTTCTATCATAATTAACATCTTTAGGATAATAGAGTATTGGATGTATATTTTCAATCTTCTTTTCATTTAATATTACACTTACATCCTGCTTTATGTCTCCTAATGCCAATGCAGCTTTCACAGCTGTATCTAAAAGACTTTCTAAACTATTATTATTAGTATAAGCATAAACACTTTTTAATCCCTTAAAAATTCTTATTCCTATACCATAAGTTCTCCCACCTAAAGCATCATCTACTTTTCCATCTATTAATGCTATTGAATTACTACATGTATCATCTTCAAATATTTCTGCAAAATCTCCACCTGTTGATAAACATTTACTTAATACTTTTGATACTATTTCTTTTGATAACATATATCCTGCTATATAAAAATTTATATAACAGTTTTCACCTCCTTCTTAATAACATAATTTATTATTTTATATGTTAAACCATTTCCTATATTCATTATCTCCCTTTCTAATTATTCTATCATACATTAATAAAAACACCATAATATAATTCTTATACTTCATTATATTACGATGTTTCTTTGCTTATTTTAATCATTCAATTGTTCTAAATTCATATCCTTCAGATTTTAAATATGAAATAATTTCTGGTAATGCTTTTGCTGTTTCTTCCTTTCCATAATTATCATGCATTAAAATAACAGCCTTTTCTCTCCCTTGAACACTGCTTTTTATTTCATATATAAGTTCATCAGCGCTCTTTACAGTCCCTTCCGAATCCTTAGATAATGCATTCCAGTCAATATAGTAATATCCTATATCATTTAAATATTGTCCTACCTGTTCATCATCATTCCATGACGTATATCCTCCAGGAAATCTTATCAGCCTTGTTGAAAAATTATCTCCTAACACATTTTTCAATGAATCATTTGTTTTATTAATAACAGACAAAAAAATATTCATACTAATAA
>CAZLOP010000346.1:0-1809 GCA_964561205.1 uncultured Clostridium sp.
CTTTACCAGATGATGGTGGTACATCTCTACCATCCATAAATGCATGAACATATACATTTTGAACTCCTGCTTTTTTAGCAAATTGTAAAAGACCTTTTAAATGATCAATATGAGAGTGAACTCCACCATTTGATAATAATCCTAATAAGTGAAGTGCACCATCTGTTTTCTTGGCATTTTCCATTGCATTAACTAATGCTTCATTTTCAAAAAAATCACCATCAGCAATTGACTTAGTAATTCTTGTTAATTCTTGATATACAATTCTTCCTGCACCTATATTTGTATGTCCTACTTCAGAGTTACCCATTTGTCCATCAGGAAGTCCAACAAACATTCCACTTGCTTGTAATTCTGAATGAGGATATTTTTCAACTAATTTATCGAAATTAGGTTTCTTTGCTAAACTTACTGCATTTCCTTCTGATTCTGGTGCTAAACCAAAACCATCTAATATCATTAACATAACTGGTTTTTTTGACATTTTCCTATCCCTCCAACTTTTATCTTATAATAATACATCTATAATATATTATCTTGCATTTTCTGTACTTTAACCATTTAATTATATTATTTTTTTCACTTTATTGCAACTCATCATAATAAAGCCACTTTATGTATATATAGTATTAGCAACATCTTTTGGAATCATAATTTGATGAATTAAGCTAAGAACTAAAAACTAAGAACTAAGAATTTCGGAAAAAAATCTTTCAGATTTTTCATTATATTATTGCATTGATTTTGCTGTGCAAAATCTACCGCAGTTCTTAGTTTTTAGTCCTTAGTTCTTAGTTTAAATTATGATTTATCAAAGAAAAAAAGGAACTACGTACTAATTATTTAGTGCGACAGCCCCTTTTTATTAATAAATATTAATAATTAACTATTGCAGAAAAATCATCAGCTTTTAAGCTGGCTCCACCAACTAAAGCACCATCTATGTCAGACATAGCCATTTGGTCTTTGATTGTGTTTGGTTTAACTGATCCACCATATTGAATTCTTACTTTATCAGCAACTTCTTTTCCATACATTCCTTCTACAACTTTTCTTATAGCAGAAATAGTTTCATTTGCTTGTTCCTTTGTAGCAGTTTTACCAGTTCCTATAGCCCAGATTGGTTCATAAGCTATAACAACTTTTTCTGCCTGTTCCTTTGTTAATCCAGCCATATCAACCTTGATTTGACAAGCTATGAAATCATCTGTAACTCCAGCTTCTCTTTGTTCTAAAGTTTCACCACAGCAAAGAATAGGAATTAAGTTATGTTCAAAAGCCTTTTTAACTTTTTTATTTAAAGCTTCATCAGTTTCATTGAAGTATTCCCTTCTTTCACTATGTCCTAATATAACATAGTCAACTCCCATTTTTTCAAGCATAGCTGGAGCAACTTCTCCTGTGAAAGCTCCACTTTCTTCAAAATGCATATTTTGAGCAGCAACTTTTATGTTTGAACCTGCAACAGCTTTTAATACAGCATCTAAACAAACAAATGTTGGTGCAACTACTACATCACATTTAGCGTCTTTAACTAATGGTTTTAATTCTTCTATTAATTTAACTGCTTCATCAACAGTATTATTCATTTTCCAGTTTCCAGCGATTATTGCTTTTCTCATTATATTCACCTCAAAATTTATTTATAAAATTTCTTTCTTGAACAGCATAAACTTAAGGAAATTGATCAAGTCTCCTTAAGTTTATGTTTTATTATATAGATATGTTAATGTAAGTTTTATTAATTGTGTGCGCTTAATTTCTAAAACTTATACATTATTTATCATTTAATGCAGCTATACCTGGTAA
>CAZLOP010000347.1:0-1805 GCA_964561205.1 uncultured Clostridium sp.
AGCATGTGGACTTAAGCTTGCAAAAATGTCAGGACGTGGTTTAGGTCATACTGGTGGAACATTAGATAAACTTGAATCAATTGAAGGTTTTAACTGTTATTTAAATGAAGAACAATTTAAAAAACAGGTAAGCACTATAGGAATTTCAATTATAGGTCAAAGTGGAGATTTAGTTCCTGCAGATAAAAAATTATATGCATTAAGAGATGTAACTGGTACAGTTAATTCAATTCCTTTAATTGCATCATCAATTATGTCTAAAAAATTAGCATGCGGCTCAGATACAATATTACTTGATGTAAAATATGGTGAAGGTGCATTTATGCATACAGTAGAGGATGCAGAAAAGCTTGCTCGTGCAATGATAGATATTGGGAATAATCTTGGAAGAAATACAATGGCAATGATAACTGATATGAATCAGCCATTAGGAAATGCTATTGGCAATTCCCTTGAAATAATAGAAGCTATAGAAACATTAAAAGGAAATGGACCAAAAGATTTTACTGAGCTATGTCTTCAGGCTGGTGAAATTATGCTTATGCAGGGCAAAATTACAAGAACTGAAGAGGAAGGCAGAAAACTTTTAGAAGAAGCTATTAAATCTGGCAGAGCATTTGAAAAATTTAAAGAAATGGTAGAAGCTCAGGGTGGAAACACAGCAGTAATAGAAGATACATCACTTCTTCCACATTCAAAATTCATTACAGAAATTAAGGCAGAAAAAAATGGGTATATAGAAGTAATTCATTCTGAAAAACTTGGTATTCTTGCTATGCATCTTGGAGCAGGAAGAGCTAAGAAGGAGGATGATATAAATCATGGTGTTGGGCTTATTTTAAATTGTAAGCGTGGAGATAAGATAAAAGCTGGAGATGCAATATGTTATGTTCATCATGATAGTGAACTGTCAGATGAATGGATAAAAAATCTTCATGAAGCATTTGTAATGAGTGGTGGAGAAGTTAAGCGTAATGCATTAATTGAAAAAATATTATATTCTTATAATATGCGAAGGAAGCAGTGGAGGAGGAGTAAAATATACTGGCAGTTCTCTGGAACTAGATAAAGCAATAGCAAAAGCAAGTAATGATCCTGAATTCTTAGCTTTTATTATGGTTATTATTGGAGTTATTGCTGTTATAGGAATTGCTGTTTTATTATTAAAATTATTAGTCTTTAATATACTTATAGTAGGAGGAAGACGTTTTTATATTGAAAATCAAATAAAAAAGGCTTCATATAAAAGGACTGTGGCACTAAATAATTAGTGTGCAGTTCTTTTTTAACGAGGAAATTATAAACTGTTTATTTAATAAAAAGTAATGTAAATAGAGACTTTAGCAACTTAAAAAAGTTCAATATGTTAAAAAAATTGTAGTTCCACAAAAGAAATGTTTTTACAAATAAGTTATCTAAATCAAAAAAATATATTAAATCACATTTTTATTAACAGCAATAATCTATAATAGCAGATGTAAGGAAGATAAACACCTAAAATACTAAAAGAGGCAGGAATTTTAGAATATAAAAATTTTAGAATTTGAAAATATAAGATTATATAAATATAAAAATTTAAGTTTTTATATTTAAACAAAAGAAGGTATTGATGGAGGAAGAAATTATGATAAATACAGAAGATAAAAGATGGAATGGTTTTAAAGAAGTTATTGTAAAAAAAATTGTACAGGAAGATGATTTAGTAAAATCATTTTATCTTGAAAACCCTGATAAAAGTAAACTTCCGGATTATATTGCGGGGCAGTTTGTAGCTGTAAAAATGAAAGAAAATGATGGAAGCTTTA
>CAZLOP010000348.1:0-1795 GCA_964561205.1 uncultured Clostridium sp.
GTTCTTAGTTTTTAGTTCTTACTTTGAATAAATTGCTACGCAATTTATATTATTCCTGAAGTTTTTCACGCATTTGATGCAAAACCTTTTTTTCTATTCTTGATACCTGTACCTGGCTTATTCCTAGTAATTTTGCAACCTGTACCTGTGTCTTATCTTTAAAATACCTAAGCATTATTATTTGTCTTGATTTATCATCAAGGCTTCTTAATGCTTCTTTTAATGCAATTCTATCAATTAAATTATCATCACTTTTCTTTTCCTGACTAATTTTATCAATAAGAAGAACTGGTGCACCATCATCCTGATGTATTACATCATAAAGATACTGCAGACTATTAGCTGATTCAATTGCAAAAATTATTTCTTCTTTATCAACTTCTGCATATTTTGCAATCTCTTCTATAGTTGGCGCTCTTTTTAATTTTTTACTTAATTCATCACGATATATACTTATTTTTCTTGATAGACTTTTTACATTTCGGCTTACTTTTATTATTCCATCATCTCTTAAAAATCTTTTTATTTCTCCCAAAATCATAGGTACTGCATATGTTGAAAATTTCACTTCATAGGACATGTCAAAATTTTTAATTGCTTTTACAAGACCTATGGAACCAATCTGAAATATATCTTCATATTCATATCCTCTGTTTAAAAATTTTTTACTTATAGATACTACAAGCGGCAAATTTATTTCTATGAGCCTGTTCATGGCTGCTTCCTCACCATTTTTAGCTTTTATTAAAAGTTGTCGGTTATCTTCATAGTTGTAGCTCTTGCTTTTAATATTCTCTTTACCCATATTATTTCACCTAACTTACTGAGTTAAATTTCTTCTTAATTATTACTCTTGTACCTTTGCCTTTCTCACTTTCAACCTTTAAGTCATCCATAAATGTTTCCATGACTGTAAAGCCCATTCCTGAACGTTCAAGATCAGGCCTTGATGTATAAAGCGGTTCCATTGCTTTATTAATGTCATCTATTCCTTTTCCTTTATCAATAATCATTATAGTAACTTCATTCTTAACAATTTCTGCTTCTATTCTTATGGTTTTATCTTCATTATTGTCATAACCATGTATTATGCAGTTAGTAACAGCTTCTGAAACCGCTGTTTTTACATCACTTAATTCGTCTAAGGTTGGATCAAGCTGAGCAACAAATGCTGCTACTACAACTCTTGCAAATGCTTCATTTTCTGATTTACTTAAAAACTCCAGATTCATTTTATTATCAATCACTATTTACCCCTCCATCTAAATGCATTTTGCTGCTTCTTCTACAGTATTATATCTTTTTATAATTTTGTATAACCCAGACATTTCAAAGATTTTATTTACATTTCTATTTACATTACTTACAACCAAATTACCTTCTCTTAATTTTATTTTTTTGTATCTTCCAATAACAGTTCCAATTCCTGAACTATCCATAAAAGTTACTCCTGAAAAATTCAAAATAATATTTCTTATACTCAAACTATCAATTTTATCATCAATCTTTATTCTTACCTGCTCAGCACTATTATGATCAAGCTCTCCTCTGAGAGTTACAAGCAAAATCTCATTATTTATACTAAATTCTAATTGCATATTTTTACAGAACACACTAAATTTAAAGCTATTGCATAAATCAAAATTTAACTAAGTAATAGGTAAGAGTTTAGGAAATTTTTCTTTCAGAAAAATAAAATATATGTTTTAACGCATTACCTAAGTGATAGATTTTCGGAGAAATTAGCCCTGCACCAATAAAATAAAAAAGCGGTTGATTTTGTGCAAACAAAATC
>CAZLOP010000349.1:0-1531 GCA_964561205.1 uncultured Clostridium sp.
GTGTTACTGGACCTACTGGACCTCAAGGAATTCAAGGTGTTACTGGACCTACTGGACCTCAAGGAATTCAAGGTGTTACTGGACCTACTGGTGCAGATGGGGAATCACCTATAATCACTATAGGAACTGTAACAACTGGAGATCCTGGAACAACTGCTTCTGCAACAATTACTGGAACGTCACCAAACTTTATACTTAATTTAACAATTCCACAAGGTCCTACTGGCCCTGCTGGAACATAGTCTAATAAGTATTAGGATATTTATATGAAAAAATTTAAAGTATGCATTTATGCTATTTCAAAAAACGAAGAAAAATTTGTTGATAGATGGTATGAATCAATGAAAGAAGCAGATGAAATTTATGTTCTAGATACTGGTTCAACTGATAATACTTATAATTTATTAAAAGAAAAAGGAATTCATGTAAAAAAGAAAAAAATTTCACCTTGGCGTTTTGATACAGCTAGAAATGAATCTTTAAAACTTCTCCCAGAAAACACTGATATATGTGTTTGTACAGATTTAGATGAAGTTTTCGAAAAAGGTTGGCGACAAAAGCTTGAAAATGTTTGGCAAAAAAATACTAATAGGTGTCGTTATACATATAACTGGAGTTTAGATAAAGATAATATTCCACTCGTAACATTTTTTTACGAAAAAATTCATAGCAGAAATGGATATAAATGGATTAATCCTGTTCACGAAATATTAGAATTTAATGAGGACTTTGAAAATATTGTAGTAAACGAAGATATTGTTTTAAATCATTATCCAGATAAAAATAAATCAAGAAGTTCTTACTTACCACTCCTAGAACTTTCTGTTAAAGAAAATCCTGAAAATGATAGAAATATGCATTATTTAGGAAGAGAATATATGTATTATGGTAAATATAACGAAGCTATTGATACTTTGATTAAACATCTACATTTGAAAACTTCAACTTGGAAAGACGAAAGATGTGCTTCTATGAGATTTATAGCTAGAAGTTATAGAATGTTAAAAAGATATGATGAAGCAAATATGTGGCTTTTAAAAGCAATAAATGAAGCTCCTTACCTGAGAGATCCTTATATTGAAATGGCACTTTTACATAATGAATTAAATGATTTTACTAATGTTTATGATTATATTAAACTAGCTCTATCTATTAAATCTCATCAAAAAACATATAATAACGAAGTGTTTTCTTGGAATGAAACCCCCTATGACTTACTATCTATAGCTTGCTTTAATCTGAAAAAATATGATGAAGCTTTAGAAGCAATTAATCAAGCGTTAGAAATTTCACCTTATGAAGAAAGGCTTCTTAATAATAAAGAAATAATTCTAAATAAATTAGACATTTAAAAAAAGAGTTTCTAAGAACTCTTTTTTTTACTAAAAATATCATACATCATAAAATCTATAATATTAATTTGTTTTACTTCTTCTGTAGAAAAGCTCTTTGATCTATTCTTTAATATACTTAAATACATTAAATTCTCTTTCAATGTTTTTTCAAGCAAAAACTGGAGAATACTCTCCAG
>CAZLOP010000349.1:1563-1792 GCA_964561205.1 uncultured Clostridium sp.
ATTACACTAATTCTAATTTTACTTCTAAAGCGTCGTCTCCAACTCTTTCTTTTAATTTAATTATTCTAGTATATCCACCATTTCTAGATTCATATTTTTTTGCAAGTTCATTAAAAACTTTGCTTACTACATCTTTATCATTATGTAAGAAAGCTAAAGCTTTTCTACGAGACACTAAAGTTCCTCTTTTTCCATATATATCTCTTCATTCTTCCATTGATGTCCTTCT
>CAZLOP010000350.1:0-1773 GCA_964561205.1 uncultured Clostridium sp.
TGCCTTCTACAACAATTACTTCTTTTATCAAAAAATACACTCCTTAAGCAATTGACAGTTGACAATTACTTTGAAGTCCTATTCAAAGCTTTATTAATTGTCCACTATCCATTAATTTATTTCTCATATATTAATAATATTCCATATTGTTAATATTTTAAAGCAAAAAATAGAGATAACCAGATGTTATCTCTATTTTTCCTACCATTGACCTGGATATGCAACTACAACTACATCTACCTGTCTCACTCCCCAGTTTCTGCATTCACTAGAAGAATTTAAGTATAAATCTACTTTATTTCCTCTTATTGCTTTACCAGTATCACTTGCAACTGCATATCCATAACCTTCAACATAAACTTTACTTCCAAGAGGAATAACTGACGGATCAACAGCAATTGTGCTTAATCCTCCTATACTTCTAACTGGTGTTCTTCCAGTAGCAGTTTTTCCTCCGCCAGAATATGCTGTAGCTGTGCAATTTACTTTCTTTTTATAAGTAATATTTCCTGCTCCTCTGCTTGCATAAACCTGACTTGTTCCTTTAAGAACTATTTCATTTTTAGGCTCTGATATTGTTTTTGTACTTTTTATATCTCTAGAAAACTCTACTCCATCCTTATAAACAACGCTATAAGTAACTTCTTTTTCACCATCAACACCTTCACTCTTTACCTTCTGAACACTGACATCTAAATCAGCATCATCTTCTACAATGGTATCAAATTTAATGGCTTCTTTTTGTACAATTTCTTTTGTTTCTACTTTTACAATTTGTATATCTAAGTCTTTCTTAATTTTCGCATTTAATCCAGGTGTGACTTCGTCAACACCATTTACGAACTCAATCCCATTCTTCTTTAATGTTTCTTGTTCCGCTTTAAGCATATCCTGCACTGTGTCTTCTGCAGTTTCAACATTAAAGCATGTCCCTCCTGCAGTAACCTTTACTGGAACTGGTGTTTTTAATTTAATTATGTCATTTTCAGATACTCTGGTTTCTAGAGATGGCTGCACTTTATCCTTAGAGTTTACTGTAACTCCTTTATCCTGCAACACACCTTTTACAGTCCCCTTGTATGTGACAAAAGTTTCTTTCTTACCGTCAATACTTAATGTTATTGTTTTTCTCATACATGCTACAGTAACACTTACAACGATTGCTAATGCAATCACTACCGTGACACAGCAAATATTTTTTGCCTTAGGACCGTTTGAAAAGCTTTCGTTGATATAAGTTTTAAACCTTTCTATCATTGATTTCCCTCCTTTGGCAAGAGTGTCCTTTGCATTATATATTAATAAAAGTAAGATGTCAAATTCACACTCTCTCCTTTTTACTGAAGTATAGTTCCAAATGCACTCTGTGCATAATAAATAAAAAAATAATATTAATGATAGCGTTTAATCTATACTTCTTAAATTTAAAAAGTTAATCAATAGATATTAAATTTTTAAATTCTTATTCAAACTTTCCATAATAAATATTTAATGGTGATTTAAAGTACAAATAATATTTTACCTTATTTTTCCTTAAAAATCAAGGTTTTAAAATTATCATTAAATTGCTTATTGGATTCAAGTGGCTTTATTCCTTTAACTTCACTAATTTTATCAATTATATATTCGATATAATCTGACCTATTTCTTTTCCCTCTATTTGGTTCAGGTGACATATATGGACAATCAGTTTCAACTAATCTTCTGTCTATAGGAAGTGCTTTTGCAACTTCAACTGTCTTCTTTGCAGTTTTAAATGGTATTACTCCTGTC
>CAZLOP010000351.1:0-875 GCA_964561205.1 uncultured Clostridium sp.
TTGATGTGCCTTGCTTTCATCTCGATATTGTTTTAAAGAACGTTCTTCTATATCTTCATAGACTTCTTTATATGTGTTTGAATTAAAACGAGCATAATCCCCTCGGGTGATATTCATTAACGATTCTCTTACAACAGGATGTGATCTTAAAAACAAAAATTTCTTTTCATCAATATTTTCTGACTTTCGTGCGTCATCCAAA
This sequence comes from uncultured Clostridium sp., assembly GCA_964561205.1. Lineage (GTDB taxonomy): Bacteria > Bacillota > Clostridia > Clostridiales > Clostridiaceae > Clostridium. The sequence goes on from CAZLOP010000351.1 coordinate 203, forward strand.
GATTTGATATATAATTCTAACAGTTCTTGGCTTGGGTTTAAGAAGTCATAGCAATCTGCCAGCAATCTATTTTTTTGATATTTCACCATTTTCATTGGTTGATTAAGCCACAGAACGGCACCGAAAATATCTACAGAAATACAGGCCGGTATATGCCCTGAATTTGTACTTTGATTACTTTCATATCGCTTACTTACATTTGCAATTGTTGAGTTAGATGTAAGCATGATATGTCCAGATTTCCCAATTGTTGTAGAAACACTCCCCCTACGCTTGCGATATATCATAATAATCGAGCGTATATCCGTGCGAACAGTTTGTTCTTTCTCAGGCAGCAACTCATATCCATTTGCATGATACTTTTCTTTTATCATTTCATAGATTTTTTCTTCATCTTCCTGAAACTGTTGTTCGGTCATGTCATAGTCCGATTTTACAACATTAATTCCATACTCATTAAGTTTTTCTTCAATTTCTCCACAAAATTCAGTTATTTCTTGGTCTGTAAATTCTGAGTCATGGAAAAAACGTGCCACTTTATTTGCTTTTGCCATATCGTACTGTGTACTTGTTGCCCACATAGATGCACGCTCAATAATTCCTTGTATCTCTCTAAAATTATGTTCGAAAACACATATAGAGCATTGAACTGATTTCATTTCTTCTATCAAAC
>CAZLOP010000351.1:885-1768 GCA_964561205.1 uncultured Clostridium sp.
GTATGACTCAATTCTGGATTTTTCATCCATACCAAGTAGAGCAAAAACAATTGGAGAATCCAAATATACATTAAGACCTGTGTAATCAGCTTTTTGATCGCCAACATAGAACAATGATTGATTTGTAATATTGCATAATGATAAAGAAGCGATAAAGGTATACATATCTGTAGATTCAAGCGCTTCTTTCTTTACAAACGAAAACCACGCATATTCAAGCGGATCTAATCCCTGCGAACTATCTGTTGTTGCATTTTGATCAAAAACATAGTCAGTATTATCAATAGCAGATAAAACAAAATCTTGCAGATTTATATTCTCAGTAGAAATATCAAGTTTGGAGCAATATTTGCCAAATGAATCTACTAATTCATTTAAGCGATTGGTAAAATCGGTTTCGTTAAAACGATATTTCTTCATTTCACTTTTTACCGAAACATATTTTCCGTGGTCGCTTATTATTGAGTGATTTTCTAAACCCACTCCCAACACCTGCCTAACAAATGGCAATGGTAACTTTATGCCGTATTTTTCATTAAATTTCTTCGCAACATCTTCATCTTCCACTATGTTGGAATCATTACTCAAAATTATATTTGCAAAAAATGAGAAGTATGTATCAAGAATATTATTTCCTAAATATCCAGCTTTAAACGCAGCATAAAGTTTTGTTACATCTGACATTTTAATTGCCCTCTTTCCTCATAGAATTTGATATCCTCATTCTTCAATTGTTCCAATTAAATTTGATAATTCTGAAACCGCAGAAACAATATTATTTGACTTTTCCTTGATTTCTTCAAGAAGTTCGTTAAGGGTACGGTCATCATTGCCGTTGGTGCTCTTAATCCAAGTAATATCAAGGCTCGTTTTATCTCGAGCA
>CAZLOP010000352.1:0-1761 GCA_964561205.1 uncultured Clostridium sp.
ATTTTTCCTATTTCTTCAACAGGTTGAATTGTTCCTATTTCATTATTTGCAGTCATTATTGAAATAAGAATGGTATCTTTTCTTATACTATTTTTTAATTGTTCCAAATCAACAATTCCATTTTCATCTACATTAAGATAAGTTATTTCATAGCCTTTTTTTGAAAGATATTCACAGGTATGAAGTACTGCATGATGTTCTATTTTACTTGTAATAATATGCTTACCTTTACTTTCATAAGCTTCTGCTGCCGCTTTAATTGCCCAGTTATCAGATTCACTTCCTCCACTAGTAAAATATATTTCTTCAGATTTTGCATTTATAAGCTGTGCCAAGGTTTCTCTTGCCTGTGACACTGCCAAGTTTGCTTTTGCCGCAAAAGAATACACAGATGATGGATTTCCATAATATTCTGTAAAATATGGTAACATTGCTTCAACCACTTCAGGATAAACTTGTGTAGTTGCCGCATTATCTAAATAAATTTCTTTATCCATTTCGATATCCCCTTATCTCTAAATAATTACCTTCAGTATTTCCAAAACTATAAATTTTACTCTTAATTATTAAACATAGCTGTTGAAAGATATCTATCTCCTGAATCTGGAAGTAATACAACTATTGTTTTACCTTTATTCTCTGTTCTTTGTGCAAGTATAGTAGCTGCTTTTAAAGCTGCACCTGAAGAAATTCCTACTAATATACCTTCACTTACTGCAAAATTTCTTCCCTCTTCAAATGCGTCTTCATTTTCAACTGCAATAATTTCATCATAAATTTTAGTATTCAATATTTCAGGAACAAAACCTGCTCCTATTCCCTGAATTTTATGTGCTCCTGCTGTTCCTTTAGATAAAACAGGACTTGTAGCCGGTTCTACTGCCACTACTTTTATATTTGGATTTTTTTCTTTCAAATATTCTCCTACTCCAGTAATAGTTCCTCCTGTACCTACACCTGCAACAAAAATATCAATTTTTCCATCTGTCTGTTCCCAAATTTCCACTGCTGTCGTCTGTTTATGTATTGCAGGATTGGCAGGATTTACAAATTGACCAAGAATTACTGACCCTTCAATACTTTCTTTTAATTCCTCTGCTTTCGCAATAGCCCCTTTCATACCTTTGGCACCTTCTGTAAGTACCAGTTCTGCACCATATGCTTTTAAAAGATTTCTTCTTTCTACACTCATACTGTCAGGAAGTGTGAGTATTGCTTTGTAACCTTTTGCTGCTGCTACTGCTGCAATACCGATACCCGTATTTCCTGATGTCGGTTCAATAATTACTGACCCTTTTTTTAATAACCCTCTCTTTTCCGCATCTTCAATCATAGAAAGTGCTATACGGTCTTTTACTGAACCAGCCGGATTTAAATATTCAAGTTTTGCCAATATTTCAACATTTGAAATTTTTACTTTTTTTGTATAATTATTAAGCTTTAAAATTGGGGTATTTCCTATTAACTCTATTGAACTTTCTTTAATATTACTCATATAAATTCCTCCATTTTTAATTCCTATTTTTTTTATATGATTTGTATGAAATAATGATATTGCTTTTTATTTAGTTTGTCAAGTAGTTTTTGCAAAAATTTAATATGAAAACTTTTGCGATTTGAGCAAAATTTTCATTACCTTCAATATTGCTTTATATATTATTTTGCAACACTTTTTTTGTTCATGCGTTTTTCCTGACAAAAATATTTTTTTAACCCAATTTTTTCCGGATTTATTGATAAACTTAAAAAAATTAAGTTTTA
>CAZLOP010000353.1:0-1755 GCA_964561205.1 uncultured Clostridium sp.
AATGATATGCGAATTTTAAATCTTTTTGCTTATACTGGTTGAGCTACTATGGCGGCTTCTTTAGCTGGTGCTCGTGAAGTTGTTCATGTTGATGCTTCTAAAGGTATGGTTGATTGGGCTAAAGAAAATATGAGGCTTTGTAAATTGGAGAATAATAAAATTCGTTTTATTGTTGATGATGTTATTAAATTTTTAGAAAGAGAGAAACGAAGAGGTAGAACTTATCATGGAATTATCATGGATCCTCCTAGTTATGGTAGAGGTCCTAATGGTGAGGTATGGAGACTTGAAGATAATTTAAAAGAACTTTTGGAAAGATCGTTAGAGGTTCTTGATGAGAATTATTCTTTCTTACTTATTAATTCTTATACTACTGGTGTGTCACCTACTTCTTTAAATAATATTTTATCTTTAACTTTTAAAAATTCTAAGGTAGAGTGTGGAGAGATAGGATTACCAATAGAAGAAAATAATTTGGTACTTCCTTGTGGTATATATGGCCGTGTCACAAAAGATTAATATTTTATTTGAAGATAATCATTTATTGGTTGTAGAAAAACCTATAAATATACCGGTATGTGAAGATGAGTCTGGTGATTTTGATTTGCTTAATATTTTGAAGAAATATATTAAAGATACATATAATAAACCTGGGAATGTTTATTTAGGATTGATTCACAGGTTAGATAGGCCTGTTGGAGGAGTGATGGTATTTGCTAAAACTTCTAAGGCAGCTTCTAGATTAAGTGAGCAAATTAGAAAAAATATTTTTGAAAAAACATATTATGCTGTTGTAGAAAATAAAGTTAAAGATGTAGATAGTTTTGAGGATTATTTGGTAAAAGATACAAAAAAAAATATTTCTTATGTAACTGATAAGAATCAAGGAAAATATGCCTGTTTAAATTATAAGCTTATTAATTATAAAAATGGTTATAGTTTAGTAGAAATACATTTACAAACTGGTAGATCTCATCAGATTAGAGTACAATTTTCTTCTAGAGGATTTCCTTTAGTGGGAGATGCTAAATATAATAAAAATTGTGATAATAAGACTAATATAGCACTATTTGCAAAAATTCTTTCTTTTTATCATCCTGTTACTAAAGAAAAACTTACTTTTGAATTGGATTTACCAAAAAGATACCCTTTTAATTTATTTTAGGGTATCTTTTTTATTTCATTCCAAATTTTAACCACGGATCTGATACGCAATAGTTGCTTCCACCATCATGAATTTCTACGTGAAGGTGTGGGCCTGTAGAATTACCTGTATTGCCTAAGTAACCAATTAAATCACCTTTTTTTACTTCTTGTTTATGTATTTCGTCGGACTTACTTGCATATACTGATGCTGAGCATGGTGGACTACTTCCTTTTTTGGGGCAGGTTTCGGTGACTGGAGTTTTTATTCCGTCAGGAAATTTTTGTAAGTGAGCATAAATTATATATGTTCCATTTGAAGCAGTTATTTTTACTTGATTTCCATAACTGGTTAGAACAGTTTTTCCAGATACTACAGCAGTAGATGTAGTTTGAAAAAATACTGCGGTTCCATCCATACCGGCATATATTGGAGTTCCTTCAGCAACTCCACTTAAGTCGTGATATACTGAATTTAGACATCCTCCTGTTTCACTCATTCCACTTAGATAGTAATTTGTTATTCCTTGTATCGGAGCAAAATAATTGCCTTCGGTTCCAGGACCATAATTTTCAAAACCATTACTTCCGCCAACACTTCCAGGAATTACA
>CAZLOP010000354.1:0-1747 GCA_964561205.1 uncultured Clostridium sp.
GAAAAGAATGTGAAAAATTTTATCCTATCAGAAAAGTGTCTTATATGTATGACAAGTGGGGACTAATCGAAAAAGGGAGTAAAGATAGCCCAGCAGACAAACCTAATAAGGTGTATGAATTTATGTTAAAACATAGGACTATTTATGATGAAAAAGAAAGGAGATTGTATAAGGATTGGCAAGAAAAACAAAGGAAGAATTAAATCAAATTTGTAAACAACTGAATGTAAAAACATTAGACAGTTGGAGCAAATATCATTGTTATAAACAAGATCATTGGGAAGCATTTTTGAAATATGTATTACATGAAAAAGAAGATAGAAACAATGGTATTTATGCAGTATCAGGTGGATATTGCCATGACATTATTGAAAAATTATATAGCGGTCAAATCGAATATGAAGACATGATTGGTTTATATGAAGATTCTTTATTAACAATGAACATTGCAGAATTGAAATATGACAGAAATGATGCTGAAAAGAATGAAAAAATTGCTAATAAGTATGAGAATTGCGTTCGTCATTTCTTTAAGAATCATAATGTTATTAAACAACCACATAGGATTGAACACTTTATCACAATCAGAATCAGTGAAGATATTGTTCTTCAAGGATATATCGACTTTTTATTTACAGAGAAATATGTAGATGAAAACGGGCATGAAAAAACAAGAGTTAGAATTGTCGATTGGAAAACAAGTACAAGATATGTTGGGAAAAAGATAGATGAAGAATGTGGACAGTTAGTAATTTATGCTGAAGGTATTAGACAAGCATTAGGCATTCCGTTAGAGGATATTATTTGTGAATGGAATTTTCTCAAATATGTAACCGTTACATATGAACAGAAAAACGGCACATTTAAAGATAGATACATAGAAAGAAATAGTATAGGCGAAAGTTTAGTTAATACCGCAAAAATGTGGTTAAAACATTTTGGATATGAAGATAATATTGATTCGTATGTAGACACGATGATTCTTGAAAATACTATTGATTGTTTGCCTGATGAAGTAAGAGAAAAATTTGTTATCAAGGATTGTTATGTAGAAGTTCCATTATCTGAAGAAAAAATTGATGAATTAAAAACAGACATTATTGAAACAATACATGATTTCAGAGAAAAAGAGAAAGAGTATAAAGAAACAAAAGATGAGATGTTATTTTGGCAAGATGTAACTGATGCAGATGCTTTCAGATTATCAACACTATCGGGATATAGCCGTAAATTACATAAGCCTTATGACGCTTATCTAAAAGAACAAGAAATGTTCCAAAATAATACAGACGATGAAGATGATACTATTGAATCTTCAAATGAGGAAGACGATTTACTTTCATTTTTAGATAGTCTTTAAAAAGAGGTGAAAACTTGGAAGAAAATTATGTAGTTTACCATTTGCATGATGATACAAGTAATTGTAATAGTAACGGATTTGCTGATTCGTGTACAAATTTCAAAGATTATATCAAACTTGCAAAAAAGTGTGGTATGAAAGCGATTGCCTTTTCTAATCACGGTGGAATATACGATTGGATCAAAAAGAAACAAGAATGCGATAAAGCAGGTATTAAATACATACACGGTATTGAATTATATCTCTGTCATAAATTAGAAGATGATGATAGGGGTGGGCATATCGGATTATATGCAAGAAATTGGGATGGTGTTTTAGAACTAAACAAGTTAATTAGTGCATCAACATCAAAAGGTATAAAGGATGACAATACAGATAGACATATGT
>CAZLOP010000355.1:0-1465 GCA_964561205.1 uncultured Clostridium sp.
AATAAATTTTAAAAAAAATCATCTAACATTTTAACAATTTCCTGATCATTCATTTCTTTTAAAGATTTTTCTCTAAATATTCTTCTCAAAATATCTTCTTGGGTAACTTCACCCCATTCAAGTTTGAGATTGTCTTTTGCATATTTTATATTCATAATTTTATTTTCCTTTCTTTTATATGTTATACTTACTTTATGAAATTTAAGAATTATTTTAATAATTTAGAAAAATACTGGAGCGCTAATTTTTTAGCATTGCTTGCATTTACATTTTTTTTCTTTGTTATTACTCGGATAGTTATAAACATAGTCTATTTTGCTTTTCAAGCTACAAATTTTTCAGAGTACATTGAGCTTTTAGATAAATCTTATCTATTTGGCATAGAATATCCAACATTTTTTTTCTCGATAACATGTTTTCTTTCTGCATGTATTTCTATATTTTATATTTTTATAGTTATTTCCCCCCAAAAGTGGTTAATCAATGTTAGTGCATTTCTTATTCTTATTTTTTGGTGTATATTTTTTGTACACATTCATGAAATTTCAAAAGCTCCGTTTGTAATACTTAGTGTCTTTATAGCTTTGATATTTGTTCCAATGACTTTTTTTTCAGTTTTAATTTCGATAGGAATATACCTGGCTTTGTTGTTCTTGGAACTAATCCCAAAGTTTAAAGTCCCACAGTCGATAATTTCTCAAAATAGTATATTTAAAAAATATATCCGAGTTTTTTACTGCCTATATTTTGTAATAATATGTGCAATTATTTGCGTGATGTAATAATTGCATAATTAATTGTTATGTTTAGCACCACATTTTCTTACATAGCCTTCAATAATTGTACCATCCCCTCGTTCATATCCATTCACATAATATGAGCCAACACATTTTGAAACCTTGTTTTTTATTTTATGTGCAGTATCTACAACTTTATCAATACCTTCGTTTACTGTATCGATAGCTTTATCACAGGTATCAAACCCCTTATAATACTTATCCTTCGCTTTTATTACATTAGGATGAATTCTCTCTGCTTTTTCCTTAATTTCAGCAGGAGTCTTTTGAGTTCTTTGAGATAAATCTCCCATACCCTCCGCCTTATGGCAATTAATTTTATACAAAATAGAATTTTCTGCTACATTAGGAACAGAATAAATCTCCCCAAGATGGTTATGCCCATTTACCATAGTTGCTCCATCCATTTCATTTACATAGTTAACAATATTATTTTCTTTTAGTCTTGTATAGGATGTAAACATATCTCTTACGCCATAAGCATTAAATGTTACAGCCAAAGTTCCTCTAATTCCAGATGTAATTTCTGCGTTACTTCCTCCTAAAGAGTGTCCGGTGACTGTTATTTCACTATGTTTATTATCATTTGCAACTTTATCATGAAATCTAACAGCATCGATACATTGTTCTGGAAGTTGAGAACGTATCATATTACAATCATTTTTCCT
>CAZLOP010000355.1:1475-1744 GCA_964561205.1 uncultured Clostridium sp.
GCGATCCTCAGTTCCTCTATAAGCAATAATAATATCATTGCCATTAGAATATGCTTCTGCATAAAATCCGTTTTTCTTATTTTCAGCTTTATCTATAACTTGGTAGCCGGCTGGTAATTGTGCATTTTGTCCATGATAAACATAAATTGACGCCTGTTTTAGTGCCTCGTGATACCTTGTATCATTTTTTCGATTTGTCATAAAATTTCTCCTTTTTCAATTGTCTTACAAGTTTGTAGATTAGAACTACAAGCTCATTCATTTTGCCA
>CAZLOP010000356.1:0-1744 GCA_964561205.1 uncultured Clostridium sp.
GAAAATTTTCTCTCAGGACCAATTAAATGCATAAATGTAGAGATTGGTTGAACTTCAATATAATCATAAAAATTCATCATATTTACAAGTTCTTCATCTTCTTTTCCTAGCGCTTTATCAAATATTTCTCCATTAATACATCCAGAACCAATTAATAAACCTTCTCTTAAATTTTTTACTTCATTACGTGGAATTTTCGGTTGCTCATTTTTATACAAATATTTTGTATTGGCAATAGAAATTATTTTAAATAAATTTTTAAGTCCACTCCTATTTTTAGCAATCAATGTTGCATGAAAAGGAAAAGCAAATCTTATCAATTTTTCTACATCAATATTTTCAAGTAACTGTGTGGTTGTACTAATATTTTGATCATCTAAAGATTTACACATTTTATAAAATGCAAGAGCTGTTCCTTCTGCATCGTAATCGGCACGATGATGTTTTTCTTCATCCCATGGAATATCTAATTTTTTTGTTAAGGTTTGCAATTTATGATTAGTCCATTCAGGATGCATCATTCTCGCCAAACTCATTGTATCAAGTACTGTTTTATCAAAATTTCCTAAGTTATATTTATTGCAAGCTGCTTTCATAAATGAAATATCAAACTTAGCATTATGGGCTACCATAGGAAGATCTCCAGCCCATTCTAAAAATCTTTTAGTTACATTTTCTTCACTATCTTTACCCCTTAACATTTCATCAGTAATGAAAGTTAATTCTGTAATCTTTTTAGGAATAGGTCTTTTCGGATCTATAAGTTCATCAAATCTATCAATTATATTTCCTTTTTGAACTTTTACAGCACCAATTTCTATCATTTGATCGGATCCAGCATAAAAACCAGTGGTTTCAGTATCAAATACTACGAATGTATCATCTAGCAAATTATAATCTCTATTATTAAAAATTAAATCTACATCATCATTAACAATATTCATTTCAGAACCATAAAGTACTTTAAAATGTTCTTCTTTTTCTTTTCCTTTATTATAATCACAAACAGCGTGGTAAAGATCTGGGAATGCTTGACAGCAATTATGATCTGTTACTGCTATTGCCTTTTGACCGATTTTGCTAGCATATTTAACTAACTCTTTAGCATCAATCACTCCATCCATAGCACTCATCATAGTATGGGTATGTAATTCAACCCTTTTTACTTTCGCTGTATCTTTTATTATTTCATCTTTTGGTTCTATTGATTCTATATTTCTTATAGCAAGCACAAAGTCTTTACTGAAATTATCAAATTCGACATTTCCATGAAAACGATACCATGCACCTTCTTTTATTTTTTTGTTAACACTCTTATATTCTTCTTTATCTTTTTTAAATATTTTAGCAATAATACTATTAGTCTTATCACTTATTTTTAACGTGATAATATTAATAGTTTCCCTTTCCATATTATCTTTGCCAAAAATATAAGCTTCTATTATTACATTTTTCATATCTCCTATAATATTTGAAATACTAGTTACATCCCCATCAATATGACGTCCTAAAATAACATTGCTTGTCATTTGTTTAGGCGATACTTCTTCTTGCCCATTTTCTTTTATAGCATTTATTTCTTTTATTATTGTTTCATTGCTTTTTTCATTAATAACAGTAGTTATTGTAAAGTCACCTAAACCATAAGATTTCAAATTAGAATTAAACCATTTACTTTCTTTTAATATTAAATCTTGTTCATTTTTCGTACTTACTTCAATAGAAATTATTTCATCATCCAATA
>CAZLOP010000357.1:0-1740 GCA_964561205.1 uncultured Clostridium sp.
CAAAATCAATGCAATAATATAATTTTATTTTTCTGAAAGAAAAATTTCCTTAACTTTTAGTTCTTAGTCTTTAGTTTTTAGTTGAAATTATGATTAATAGTTTTAAGTAATAATAATTATAGTATATAATGTTGATAACAATTTAACTACAGAAGGAGAGCATAACATGAATAATTCAATTCAATTATTAGAATTTATAAATAAAAGTAAAACTGCATTTCAGGCAGTACATGAAATAAAAGAAATATTAAATAATAATGGTTTTTCTCAATTAAAGGAAAGTGACAAATGGGATCTACAAAAAGGTGGAAAATATTATGTTGAAAAAAATAATTCTGCTGTTATTGCATTTGAAATTGGAAGTGGCGAAATTGAGGAAGATGGTTTCAGATTAATAGGAGCACATACTGATTCACCAGGTTTTAGAATAAAGCCAAATGCAGAAATTAAAACTGAAGGATATGTTAAGTTAAACACAGAAGTATATGGCGGACCTATTTTAAGTACATGGTTTGACAGACCTTTATCTGTAGCTGGAAGAGTTATGATAAAGGGAGAAAATCCATTAAAGCCAGTAGCAAAAATTGTTGATATAAATAAGCCAATCTTAATAATACCTAATATTGCAATTCATATGAACAGAAGCGTTAATGAAGGATATACATTTAACAAACAAAAAGATACACTTCCATTAATGGGAACAGAAGCTGAGTTAAATAAGTGCATTGAAAATATAGCAAAAGATAATCTTGAAAAAGAAGGATATCTTTTAAACATCTTAGCACAAAAATTAAATGTTGACGTTAAAGATATTTTAGATTTTGATTTATTTTTATATGAATATGAAAAAGGTTCATTAATAAGTTTAAATGAAGAATTTATTTCTGCAGGAAGATTAGATGATTTATGGATGGTTTTTGCAGGATTAAAGGCATTAACTGAAAGTGATAATAATAAAGCAGCAAAAGTACTTGTAGCTCTTGATAATGAGGAAATTGGAAGCTTAACATCACAGGGAGCTAATTCTAATATTTTAGAAAACATACTTGAAAGAATAGTACTTGGATTAGGCAAAAACAGAGAAGAATTTAGAAGAGCACTTTCAAATTCAATTATGATTTCATCTGATTTAGCCCATGCAGTTCATCCAAATTATACGGAAAAGTGCGATCCTACAAATAAGCCGGTACTTGGCGGAGGACCTGTATTAAAGATTGCTGCCAGTGGAAGCTATTCAACAGACAGCTTTGCTTCAGCAGTGTTTAAATCAGTATGTGAAAAGGCTGGAGTTCCATGTCAGGTATTTGTAAATCGTTCTGATATGAGAGGCGGGACAACAATAGGACCAATAACAGCTGGAAAATTAAATATTCCTGTAATAGATATGGGCGCACCATTAATAGGAATGCACTCAATACGTGAACTTGCATCTGTTAAGGATAATGAATACACTATTAAAGCATTTACAGAATTTTTTAACAATTAAATAATGAAAAAATAAGGAGTTGTTGCACTAAATAATCAGTGCGCAATTCCTTTTGTCTTTGATAAATCAGAATTTAACTAAGTAAGAGGTAAGAAGTAAGAGGTAAGAGTTTAGGAAATTTTTCTTACAGAAAAATAAATTATAAGTTTTATAAAAACAAAGTTTTTATAAAATGCTTTAACACATTAATTGAGTAGTATAAGCGGTAGATTTTGTGCAAACAAAATCCATGCAATAATATAATAAAAAATCCT
>CAZLOP010000358.1:0-1735 GCA_964561205.1 uncultured Clostridium sp.
TTGTTTCATAAATTGATGTTCCTGCTGTTGTTACATCTTCAACTATAAGCACTCTGTCATTATCTTTTAATCTGCTTCCAAGAAGTATTCCTTTATCTCCATGATCTTTAACTTCTTTTCTGTTTGAACAGTACTTAACTTCAATACCATATCTATTTGACAATGCAATTGCTGTTGTTACACTTAAAGGAATTCCTTTATATGCTGGTCCAAAAAGTATATCATAATCATCGCCAAAGTTTTCTTTTATTGCTTCTGCATAAAACTCTCCAAGTCTTGCAAGCTGGCTTCCAGTTTGATAATTTCCTGTATTAACAAAGAAAGGTGTCTTTCTTCCACTCTTTGTAACAAAATCTCCAAATGTTAATACATTGCTTTCTATCATAAAATCAATGAACTCTTTTTTATATGCCTTCATAAAATAAATCCTCCAAACATTTTTATATAATAAAAACCTTCCTTTTGCAAAAAACTAAAGGAAGGTATAATAATCCCATTTTAAAATTTGTATGTTCTTCCTTTCTGACTTCTCGAATCAAATTAAAGGTATTATTTATTATTCTTTAATAAACTTATCATTTATTATATTTGTTGTCAACAAAATATTATTCACTAAATTAAAAATGCTTGTATAATTCAATATGTTTATTTATTGTTATTTTTCACATACTAATTATAAAGGAGGTGCAATGGAGCTGTATAATAGTTACTTAAAATATTTAATTTATTACCTTATAGCAGCTCTATACAAAATGAATAAATCTTATAATAGACCTTATCTTCCAAAAGACAGATGCAATTATCATCCTACAAAGGATTCTATGGAAAATGAAGTTGAACAGGAAGAACATATTAATCTTCCCAATCCTGCTACAGATCCAATTGTAGTAAACAATATAGCCTGGCAAGAATTTGACTATACTGAAGATTTAACTGATGAAGTTATTCCTTCTCCTGAAAATAACACACATGCTTCATCAAGATTAGATAAAAAATTATTTTAAAAATATAATGGGCTTATTATTTAAGTCCATTATATTTTTTATATGCTTTTTTTGCTACAATAAAATAATTTGGTGTTCCTTCATTAAAAGCTTCTGTAATATTACCATTTTGTGATATTTTTCTAAATATTAAAATAACAAACCATGCAGATAAAAATTCTGAATGGTTTATATATTATAGTTTTATTTGATTCTATTATTTATAAACTGTGCTATATCAAAATATTTTGATACCATTTCTGCATCACATACTTTGCTCCTGTCATTCATTTCTTCTATACAGTATGCACAATCTATATCAGGATATTCTTCCTTTGTAAAACATATTTTATTTTTATAAGGAAGTGCGGCAAACTCCTTTAGTATATCATAACTAAAAGTTTCATTATCTGACATTATTACTATAAGATCATCCCAATTAATTTTCTTTATTCTTCTATACCATTTTTCTTCCGCTTCTTCTCTGCTCTTATAATGCATAAAAAATATTTCTATATCCCCTAATCTTGCCATAGGAAACTTCATCAAATGAGCATATTCTTTAAACTCTTCATAATTATCTGATTCATCAGGTTTAATAAATTCCAGCTTCTGCTCAAGATAATATCTAATATTTGATAAAAATTTAATATAATCTCTTGCTACAATAAAAAGCCATAATGTAGGTGTTTTATATTCAATATTAAAATACTTGTATATAAAACCTCCAATACAGTTATTACTTATTATAC
>CAZLOP010000359.1:0-1729 GCA_964561205.1 uncultured Clostridium sp.
CCGATGGTACTGCACGGGTGACTGTGTGGCAGAGTAGGACGTTGCGAGGTAAGTATGTGTGATATTAGCTCAGTTGGTAGAGCACCTGACTCTTAATCAGGGTGTCCAGGGTTCGATTCCCTGATGTCGCACCATTTATGGTTTACTAGCTCAGTCGGTAGAGCACATGACTTTTAATCATGGTGTCCCGGGTTCGATTCCCGGGTAAGCCACCAAACACTTTTACATTGTTGTAAAAGTGTTTTTTTAATGTATATGAGGAAAGTATAAAAAAATCAAAATTTGACGAATTAAACTAAGAGCTAAAAACTAAGAACTAAGAGAGGCGGTAGATTTTGCATAGCAAAATCAATGTAATAATATAATAAAAAACCGAAGTTTTTTTCACTGAAACTCTTAGCTTTTAGTTCTTAGTTTTTAGTTCAAATAGAAAAGGAACTAAAAACTAATTATTTAGTGTTACAGCTCCTTTTTTGTATTAATATAAGTTATTTAAGAAAATTACAAGCTCGTTCTAATATACCATTTAACTCAGCAAGTGCAACACCAAAATTAGTTACAGGTATATTTTGAGATTTTATTATTTCTAAACGCGAAAGAAGTTGTTTTCTATTAAGCATACATGAGCCACATTGAAGAATTAACTTATATTTTGATAAATCTAAAGGAAGCTGAGAACCTGTAGACACGGTAATATTTAATTTTCCTCCACAATGTTTTTCTAATAATAATGGTAATTTTTCACGAGCAATATCGCCTTTCAAAGGATGATGTGTGCAAGCTTCTGCAATAAGAATATTATCATTTGGTTTTAAGTTGTTAATAGCAGATGCTCCTTGTATAAATAATTCTAAATCACCTTTATATCTGGCAAAAACTATAGAAAAAGATGTTAAAGGAATATTCGCAGGAACAATTTCATTTACTTTTTTAAACATTTGAGAATCTGTAATTACTAAATCGGGAGGAGAACTAAGAGAATTTAAAATATCTTTTAATTCAGTATCTTTAACTGTCAAGGCCATTGCATCATTATCTAAAATATCACGTATAATTTGTACTTGTGGTAAGATAAGACGGCCTTTTGGAGCTTGTATATCCTGAGGCGCTACAAGAATAACTCTATCTTTAGGTTTTACAATGTCACCAAGAATGGTTGCTTTTTCAAAATCTTTAGGTGCATTATCAATTAAAGCCTGCTTCAAATCCGTAATATTAATTTTTTCAGTAGAACTTATTTCAACAAAATTAATATTAAATTCATTTGTTAAAGTATCTTTATTACTTTTAAATTTGTCTATTTTGTTTATGACACCAATTACAGGAATATTATGCTTTTGCAAATCTTTATACCATTCTTTTTCTTGAGAAATATCATTATTTTCTGGAGAGAAAACTAATACAGCTAAATCTGTCTTTTCAATAACCTGTTTGGTTTTTTCTACTCTTAAATTTCCTAAATCACCTGTATCATCTAATCCAGCGGTATCAATTATTACGACAGGCCCTATTGGAAGAAGTTCCATTGCTTTAGATACTGGATCAGTAGTAGTTCCAGGAGTATTAGATACAACAGAAAGAGATTGGTTTGTTAAGGCATTAATTAAACTTGATTTTCCAACATTTCGTTTGCCAAAAATAGATATATGTAATCTGTTTGCATTAGGTGTATTTATCATAAAATCCTCCTTAAAATATTATACATTTTTATTAAAACATATTTGACAAA
>CAZLOP010000360.1:0-1726 GCA_964561205.1 uncultured Clostridium sp.
GATGATGAAGATGAGGTGAGTAATAAAAAAGATGATAAAATTATTATTTCTAGTGTCGAAGAATTAAAAATCGGAAATGGTAATATTACTAAAATTCCAGAAACTTTAGCTGCATCTAAAGATGATGATATAATTGTAGGTAATTACAAATTACCACCATTAAGTTTATTAGACGATCCTCAAAGGCCTAAGAAAACAAACTCAACTGAATTTATTAAATCAAATAAAGATACTTTAGAAAGAGTATTAAAAGACTTTCAAATAGCTGGTAAAGTTGTAGAAATACATGTAGGACCGGCAGTTACACAATATGAATTGACCGTTCCAGCAGGAACAAAATTAAGTAGAATAAGTGCAATTAATAAAGAGATAGCATTAGCGCTTGCTGCAAAAGATGTTAGAATACAAGCACCTATTCCAGGAAAAAGCACTATTGGTATCGAAATACCGAATGCTAGTGTTGCACCGGTTAAAATTAAGGAAATATTAATTAAAGATAATCCAAGTGGCAAAATCAATGTTGCATTAGGAAAAGATATTATGGGTTCACAAAGATTAGCGGATTTATCAAAAATGCCACATTTGCTTATTGCTGGTTCTACAGGAAGTGGTAAATCTGTATGTACAAATAGTATTATTGCATCAATATTAATGAAGTATAGACCTGATGAATGTAAATTAGTTTTAGTTGATCCCAA
This sequence comes from uncultured Clostridium sp., assembly GCA_964561205.1. Lineage (GTDB taxonomy): Bacteria > Bacillota > Clostridia > Clostridiales > Clostridiaceae > Clostridium. The sequence continues at coordinate 699 of CAZLOP010000360.1, forward strand.
AAAAGTAGAACTTTCAAATTATAATGGAGTGCCACATTTACTTATTCCTGTAATTACAGATGCAAAAAAAGCATCAGTTGCATTACAAAAAGTAGTAATTGAAATGGAAAAACGTTATGATTTATTTAGTGAAACTGGTGTTAAAAATATTGAATCTTATAATAATATGATTATTAAGGAAAATCAAAAGCATCCAGATAGACCTCAAAAGAAAATGCATTATTTAGTAGTAATTATAGACGAACTTGCTGATTTGATGTTAGTAGCTGCTAAAGATGTTGAAGATTCTATTATGAGAATTACTCAAATGGCGCGAGCTGCAGGAATTCATTTAATCGTAGCAACTCAAAGACCTTCAACAGATGTAATTACTGGAGTAGTTAAAGCAAATATCCCATCTCGTATTGCATTTGCAGTTGCATCAAATATTGATTCAAGAACCATTTTAGATATGGGAGGTGCTGAAAAATTACTTGGTAAAGGTGATATGCTATATTTACCAATGGGTGAAAATGTTCCAGTACGTATCCAAGGATGCTTTATATCAGACGAAGAAATCAAAAGAGTAATTGATTATGTATGTAAAGAACAAACTGCATCATATGACGATTCAATGAATTTAGATGCTCCTGTTTCTGGAAGCAGTTCTGCTGGCACTGGAAGCGGAAGCGATGGCTATGATGATCCTTTATATGATGAAATAGTTCAGTTTGCTATAGAAACAGGTAAGATCAGTGCATCATTGTTACAACGTAGATTTAGATTAGGATATAATCGTGCTGCAAGAATAGTTGATTTACTTGAAGATAGAGGAATAATTGGACCACCTAATGGTTCTAAACCTAGGGAAGTTTTAGTTAAATTAGAAAATAAAGAAGATGAATAATTCTTCTTTTTTATATGATTGTTACGATAATTCTGAAATCTATGTAATTTTCATTTTTGCTAAGAATAACAAAAAAGTAGGTTAACGATGTCAATAATTTAGGAAAATGTCTCAATTTTTTTTAAACATTAACGGGAAAATA
>CAZLOP010000361.1:0-1710 GCA_964561205.1 uncultured Clostridium sp.
AGAAAGTTTGGAGGTTGTACCCATTCAGGATTTGGTATGGGATTTGAAAGATTAATTATATATCTAACTGGAGTAGATAATATTAGAGATGTAATACCATTCCCAAGAACTCCAAATAATTGTGATTATTAAAAAAATAGAAAGAAAGAGGTAAAATAATGAGCAAATTTACTAAAGAACTAGTAGATGATTTAGCGGATAAATTATTAATTGGATTAACGGAAGAAGAAAACAGAATGGTTTTAGATGAATTTGATGTTATTGATAAAAATTGTGATATTGTAACAACTATTGAAGGAATTGAAAATGTTAAACCGATGACACATGCTTTAGACGATTTTAGCGTAGAACTTAGAGAAGATGAATATGAAGAGTCTGAAGACATTGAAGAACTACTTCGAAATTGTGATCAAACAGACGGTAGTGAAATTGAATTACCTAAGGTGGTGGGATAATGAAATATATGAATTTATCAATTGAAGAGCTTCATGAAAAATTAATAAATAAAGAAGTAACCCCACAAGAATTAATAAAAGAATCTTTAGAATTATCTAAAAAAGTACAAGAAAAATGTAATGCTTTTGTAACAATTTGCAATGATATAAAAGAGACAGAAGTAACAGATAATTTACTTTCAGGAATACCTTTTGGAGTAAAAGATAATTATTCTACTAAAGATGTATTATCTACCGGGAGTTCAAATACTTTAAAAGATTATGTCCCATTTTTTGATGCCACAGCTGTTAGCAATCTAAAAAATGTTGGCGCAGTAATGGTAAATAAAACTGCTATGGATGAATTTGGAATGGGGGGAAGTGGAACTACTGCTCATACCGGAATTATAAAAAATCCGTGGGATCCAACACGTATGTGTGCTGGTTCTTCTGCAGGAAGTGCTGCTGCTGTTGCCGCTGGAGTTTATCCATATGCGTTAGGATCCGATACAGGAGATTCAATTCGTAAACCTGCTGCATATTGTGGGATAGTAGGTTATAAACCTACTTATGGTATGATTTCACGTTACGGATTATTTGCATTTGCATCAAGTCTAGATCATTGTGGTGTACTAACTCGCAGTGTTAAAGATGCTGCAATTGTGGTGGATAGTATGAAAGGCATAGATAAAAAAGATATGACCAGTTGGGATTCGTCTGATATACACTTAAGAGAGTCATTGACCGGAAACATCAAAAATAAAAAATTATGCTATATTAAAGAACTTTGCGATATAAATAATTATAATAATCCTGGTGAAGAATTGATATCTCATTTATCTAACTTTATGGATAAAATTGAAATGATTAAAAATCATGGAATAAAAGTAGAAGAAGTAAGTATAGCCCAAAAACTTCTTAATGCTATTAATTCGACTTATAATATAATCTCATGTGCTGAAGCAACAAGTAATATGAGTAATTTAACGGGTATAGTATTTGGGCCAAGAGGAAAAGGCGATAATTTTATCGAAATGATTAAAGATCATAGAACAAAAGGTTTTTCTCCACTTATAAAAAGACGTTTTATAATAGGCTCTTATGTCTTACAGAAAGAAAATCAAGAAAGATATTTTAAAAATGCTCAGCGTGTTAGAAGAATATTAGTTGATAGTTGGAAAGAATTATTTAAAACTTATGATGCTATAATACTTCCAGTATGTAGTGGACCTGCTAAATTATTAGAAGGATCTAGCGATATTATTTCTGATAAAAC
>CAZLOP010000362.1:0-1697 GCA_964561205.1 uncultured Clostridium sp.
AAAGGTAGAGCGGCTCACTCCCGAGGCGGCGCATATCTCCTTTATCGTTATATATATTATATCATGATTTTTAATTTTCTTTGATAAATAACAAAAGAGCAGCAAATAAACAAATATTCGCTGCTCTTTAATTATTAATTTATAAAGTAATTATAAGCGATACGTGCATTTTTCTGTCGTTTAGACACAGTGTTATGCGCGCCACGCTCATAAACATATAAAAAGGCTTTACAAGCTTCTTCTGGTGACTGTAAATTGCAGAAATCATTATAGTCAAATCCAGTTTCGTATAATTTTCCATATGTATTAAAAGTTTCTTCAAGTGAGTTACAAAGATAGTTTAATTGAACATAAAGTGTTGCGCCATGAAGTCCATAGTGTTTATTCCATTGTGCGAGTCCATAATAATTCCCTGAAGGACTGTATACATGAGGTTGTAAAGCTAAAGTTTGTCCTCCACATTCAGACATCATATTACCCAAAATGCCTGCTGTTACAGCGTCAGAATAGCCATGAGTATGAAGAAAAGCCCAAACTTCTGCAGCAACAGGATATTCATTAGATTTAGCAAAAAAACGCTTTCCTTTTTCTATTTTCTCTTGTTTAGCATAAAGTTCTTCATAATGTTTTTTAGCCGTTTTAGCTTGTTCGTATTCTTGCTGAGCAAGTATAATAACAGCGTGTTCTTCTTTATATGAAAGATTTCGTGCAGCTTCTGCCATTTCATGAGCTGTATTCATATGATTATTGCATTGTTCAATCAATTTCTTTAATTCGTTCAAATCAGTTGTATTAATAATTTCATACGCGTCTGCGGAAAGAGGAAAAGCTACATCTTCCTCTGTAGGAGCAGGAGCTGCGCCCATAAGCAGCGCCGCGCATAAAACAATGGACATTATTTTCTTTTTCATAATGTAAACTTCCTTTCTCTTGTTTCTAGTAACAACTATAAGACAAGAGCCGTTGTGTGTAGGCATTATGAAACAGATTGTGTGTAATATTTCATATATTAACGACTCTCTTGTTTAGAGTCTTTAAAAGTCATATCCAATTTTATCTGATATTTCATAATCTTCTATTAAAATTTGAGGACTTGTTTTACCATTCCATTTATTAATAGAACATTTTCCAACAATAGTCATGTATTTAGTTGTGTATGCGCTATCAGGTATTAAATTGTAATATTCTTCTTCTGTTGCTCTAAACTTGATTAAATCCGTTCCATTAGATAAATGAATCTTTAAAGTAGGATTTCTGTCTCTTGATAAAAGGACCACATTATCTATATTACTACCAATGGTTCCTCTAATCCTTTTGAGTAGATATCCTTATGTTCTGCAATTTCAAATATAGTGTCAATATTTAGATTATTTATCTGATATAAAAAATCAACCCTGTATGCTGCCGTAAAATTAATATCAGCCAATTTAGCATCAGCGTATTTAACTAGTGCTTGAATCTTTTTATCTGAAATAGAAGCTCCAAAGGCTCCGGGATGCCCAGTCGCAAAATCTACATATCCAGATTCGACAAGGAAGCCACGGAAATCATCAAATCCAGCATTACTTATACCTCGTCCTGAACCAGACCATTTTAATTTACCATTTTCATCATAGGTTTCATGGAGAATTAAAGTTGGGTGCCCATATTTACCAGCAATTTGTCCAGCTACTAAACCTGTAAGTCCATGCTCCATA
>CAZLOP010000363.1:0-1694 GCA_964561205.1 uncultured Clostridium sp.
TCACCTTCAACTATGTGTGATTTTAAAATTTTGTAAACTAAATTGTCTCCCACTTATGTTTTCCCCCTATTTCATCGGTTATTTTATATATGTAAATTTATTTGTCAGCTTGTATTCTTTTATAATCTTTATAAAGCTGCACTAATTCTTTATCAAAAAGAGTTCTCTTTAATCTTACAGCTGTTGCCCTTACCATTTCAAGTATTTCTTTTGCTTCACCATCAGTAAGTTCAATATTGTATTCTTTAAATTTATTAACTACTGCTGCTCTTCCTGAATGCTTGCCAATTACTATCTGTCTTTCAAGACCTATTATTTCTGGATCAAACGCTTCATAGTTTTTAGGATCCTTTAAAGCACCATCTGCATGTATTCCTGATTCATGAGCAAACATGTTTGAACCAACAATTGCTTTCCATTTAGGAAGTTCTCTTCCTGATGCTCTTGATACATATTCACATAAATCCTTAAATAAACGAGTGTCTATACTTTCACCTTTGTATCCACATACAATAATTAAAGCCATTAGTACTTCTTCTAAAGCAGCATTACCAGCTCTTTCTCCAAGCCCATTTACTGTAACACCAACATGAGATGCTCCGCCTTCAATACCTGCAATTGCATTAGCTGTTGCCATGCCGAAATCATTATGTGTATGCATTTCAATATCAAATTTAGTTGCATCATATAGTTCATTTATATCAGCTCTTATTTTGAATGGTTCCATAATACCAACAGTATCACAGTATCTAAATCTATCTGCACCTGCTCTTTTCGCTTCATTAATGAATTGTTTTAAAAATTCTTTATCTGCTCTTGAAGCATCTTCCCCATTTACTGAAACATAAAGCCCGTTCTTCTTGGCAAATTCAACTGATTTTACCATATGTTCTAAAACCCATTCTCTTGAAGTTTTTAATTTATGCTGTATATGAATATCAGACACTGATATTGAAATTGCTACAGCATCAACACCGCAATCAATTGATTCTTGTATATCACTTACAACTGCTCTATTCCATGCCATTATGCTAGGTTTTAATTTTCTCTTAACAATTTCTTTTATTGCTTCTTTTTCATCTCCGCCCATTGTAGGAATTCCAACTTCCAGCTGGTCTACTCCTACTTCACTTAACATTTCTGCTATTGCTATTTTTTCTGCATTTGCAAAAACTACACCTGCTGTCTGTTCTCCATCTCTAAGTGTAGTATCTACTATCGTTACTTTCTTTCCGCTTTCTGAACTAACTGACATGTGTAACAACCCCCAATTTATATTATTAATTACATTTAGTACATGAAGTGTTTATTTTAAACTCATAATGATATAATATCACATTATAGCTAAACTGCCAATACTTACATTTTACTTTTTGCAATAACTCAGCCAATTTCCTTCATCTATTTTTGTTTTTAGTAGCTTTTAATCTTAATTTTTATGCTATATTGCAAGTTTTGTAAAAAATATTGCATCCTCAATGTTTTCAAGTATTTTTTTCTAACAACTATATTATAATTTTTTCATATAATTATTAAACAGTTCTAAAAACTGTGATAGGTTATCACTCTAAATTTGTTCTATTGTTTAACATTTATATAAATCATAATTTAACGAATTAAACTAAGAACTAAGAGTTTCGGTGAAAAAAACTTCGTTTTTTTATTATATTATTGCATTGATTTTGCTGTGCAAA
>CAZLOP010000364.1:0-1693 GCA_964561205.1 uncultured Clostridium sp.
CCTTTTCTATTATATAACAGCCACCAAAATTTATTTGTGATTTTTATGATAATTGTATATATAAAAGGGGATACCAGTTAACATTAATATAAATCCCCACATTACAATTTCAGCTCCAGAACCATAAATTGTCCATAATGTATATGTAAAAGCTAGTAATGCTGTAAAGGACTTTTTAATAAATATTCTAAAATTAAATTCTTGACTATCTTTAAACATAAACATAATTTCTGCACTAACAGCTAACAAATATACAGGTAAAAAGGAAAGAGTTGCAAGTAATGTTATAAATGTAAATGCTGATACTGTACTCTTTTGGTAATTCATAATTAAAAGTATATTAACAAGTACTGATCCTATAACAAGTGAATGAACAGGTGTCTGATATTTAGTATGTATTTTTCCAAATACTTTAGGAAACACTCCATCAATACCTGCTGCATAAGAGACTCTTGCAGTAGATAATATCCAGCCTACTGCAGTACCAAGTATACATACTGCAACTGCAAGTGTTAATACTTTCCCTACTGAGTTGCCTAATATTATTTTAAATACATCTGTAAGTGGTGCTGAACTTACTGATAATTCTGTATTATTCATTACTCCCATGCTTCCTATACTTATTAATATATATATTATTGAAGCAATTATCATTCCATAAATTGTACTCTTTTTGATATTTTTTTCTGGATCTTTTATTTCTCCTGCTGTAACTGTTGCGCTTTCAAGGCCTACAAATGCCCACAAAGTAGATGTACATGCCAATGGTATGCTTGAAATCCCTTTATTTTCTGGCTGAATCGGCAATAAATTAGATATATCAAACTTAGAAAATGCTGCAAAAATAAATACAATAAAAAATCCAATTTTAAATATTGTAGCAAAACTTTGCAGCTTTCCTGCCTGTTTAACACCTACTATATTAATTAGAGTAATAATCCATAATAAACTACTTGTAAAAATTATTGATACAAGAGGGTTATTAAGCACTGGAAATACTACTCCCATATAACTTGCAACTGCAACAATTATCGCTGCATTCCCTATCCATGAGCCATTCCAGTATAACCATGCACTTAAAAATCCAGCAAATTCTCCAAATGCCTTTTTTGTATATGCATATGCACCTCCAGTTTCAGGATATTTAGATCCCATGTTTGCAAACGATAAAGCTATAAGAACAGAACCAACTGTAGTTATTATCCACGCAATTATAGTTGCTAGTGGTCCTGAAACTGATGCAAGTGTGGATGGAAGCATAAATACTCCTGAACCAATCATATTTCCACACACAAGCATTGTCGCCATAAACAAACTGATCTCTTTTTTTAAATTTTTATTTTCCATATCTTCTCCTTGTTTATTAAGTATTTATCTTTAGTATTTTTCTTATTAAATAAAATATTTATATGTTTTATTTAATATATCCTATTCTTTGAATTTTACCATAAATTCATCTTTTATATCTCCATATAAAATTTGGCAATTATCTATTTATCATTTATTTTTATTTTTCTCACTACTTTAATATTATTTTCTCCATTATTTTAAGTTTATAAAAATATTATGCTTAAATGAATATGATTTATTTTTTACCATTCCTATCTATAAATTGCGTAGCAATTTATTCAAAGTAAAAACTAAAAACTAAGAACTAAGAGTGGCGGTAGATTTTGCTCAGCAAAATCAATGC
>CAZLOP010000365.1:0-1689 GCA_964561205.1 uncultured Clostridium sp.
ATCTTTTCATTAATATGTTTTTCAATATACTGTATTGCAGCATTTAATCTTTCTATCCACTCCATAAATCAAACTCCTTATTTATCTTATATTTTTTTTAATTTATATTCCTCTCTTTTTGTGCACAAAAATAATAGCTGCTATATTTATTTCAATATTATCAAACATATTCCTTTTGTATTTGCTAAATTAGAATTTGAACTAAGAACTAAAAACTAAAAGTTAAGAGTTTAGGTGAAAAAAACTTCGTTTTTTTATTATATTATTGCATTGATTTTGCTGTGCAAAATCTACCGCCGTTCTTAGTTCTTAGTTTTTAGTTCCCTTAGCTAAATTATGATTTATCTAAAAAAGGAACTACGCACTAAAAATTTAGTGTGACAGCCCCCAAAATTTTATTTGACCCATGCTCCACTTGAATTCAATCGATATCCTCCAATAGTTGTATTACATGCCATTTTACCATCATTATAGAAATAATACCAATTTCCATCTACACATTTCCAGCCCTTAGACATAAGTCCTACATACTGTGCTTCTCCTGGCTTTGCAAAGTAATACCAGTATCCTCCTATTTTCTGCCATCCTGTTTTTCTAGCTCCACTATATGGATCCATATAATAATATGATCCATTAAGATTTATAAAGCCTGTTGCCATTTTACCATCACTATACATATAATAGTTTCCAAACCAGCCTGTTACCATATATCCCTTTTCTTTGTCTTTAGCTGCTGTAGGACTAAAATAATACCAGTATCCATTTATTTTTTTCCATCCAGTAACAAGATTACCTAAATTATTTTGAGCTGTATCCAAATAATAGTGAACATTTCCAAGTTTTATAAAGCCTGTTGCCATAGAACTATTTGAGCTATAAAAATAATATCTTCTTCCTTGATAATCAACCCATCCTGTCCTATAATTTTCTCCATCAAAAAATACTTTAGTTCCGTCTTCTAAAATATTAATACCATAATTATTACCATATTTTTTTATATTTGAAAATTCAGGATATAACTTACCATTAATCTTTACATTAGGGCAACCCATAAATTCAGTTTTATCCATTGTAGAAAATATCTTTTCCGGCATTTCAATTTCTTTTAAATTATTGCATCCTGTTAAAAATCCTCTTGTTACATTTATAACAGTATCAGGTATTTTTAATTTCTCAAGCTTCTTAGCATTTTGATTTGGACTTCCTAAATCAATATAAACTGTAGTTACAGCATTTACAGTGTACCCATTTATTTTTTCTGGAATTACAAGATCTGCTACAGGAGTATCTATTCCCAATATAGTAGCTGTTTTTGTTTCCTCGTCTGATCTGTAAAACCATGTTATATTATTATCATCCTTTGCATATCTAGCATCTTCCACCCATTGATTTTTATACATATTAACTATTTGGTCATTTGTATTTGCAGCTTGTACACATTCGGGCATCATTTGATACACTGCCGCTATACCTATAGCTGTACATACAATTCCTTTATTTTTCATCGATTTTTGCCTCCCTAATTATTTCTTATCTTCTTTATATAATACACCTTAATTCAAATATTTGGGTTCTTTAACAAAAATAAAAAATATCAAGAATAACTTTATACCTTAAATTTTTATGTTTTTTGCTTATCAATTTTATTTATACAATCCAATAATGCTTTCACGCTTGGTTTATTAATTC
>CAZLOP010000366.1:0-1672 GCA_964561205.1 uncultured Clostridium sp.
CATTGTATAAAATTTTAATTTATAGGGCGAATGCCCTATACTCATATTTTTGTATACAAATATACATAATTTAACAAAAATATGAGTAACACTTTTTAGTATGAAATCTTCTGCGACTTGAGCAGAAATTTTGTTTCTTTTAATATTAAATTATATAATATAATTTAATTTGTTTCAAGGTAAAAGCTTTTGCGAATTGAGCAAAACTTTTACTACATTCGATATTAAATTATATAGTAAATTTAATATTAAATCAATAATAATAAAAACTTTTGTCATGAAAAACATATAAATAAAAAAATGGCTATTTCCTACTACTAATAGGAAGTAGCCACTAAAAAATATTAAAGAACTTTTATGAAATTGAAAAAATTAATTTGCTATATGATATGTTTGTTCCAGCAAATATTTTTCATATTTCCATAAAGCATGATTAATTCCTGAAGAAATTATATCTGCCATTTTCATAACAATATTAAGTCTGGTATTTTGTAAAACTAACATATCCATAATTCCACTAAAATTGACAATTCCTGTAACAGCAATATCTCCGACAGCAGGAAGTTCTTTGTGTACACCTGCCCCGGGACGGATAAAGCCTTTGCTTATGGTAATATATCCTACATGTTCAATTTTTCCAAGACAGGCATCTATTGCAATTATTAGCGGATTAACATAAAGAGTTGAAATTTCTTCTATTACGGAATTAAGATTTTTAGCATGCACAGGATTGTCTAAAGTTCCATAGATAGAAACATTTTTATGTCTAAAATTTTTTAATTTGTATCCAATAATAGGTCCAAGGCTATCTCCAGTTGCCCTATCTGTTCCAATGCAGAGGATAAGAATTGTACCATGTTGAGGAGCTTTTTGTATGAGATGATTGTAAAAACAATCTGTAAATTCAGAAATTGCTCCAAGTTCATTAGAATTAATGTAAGCTGTAAGTTTATTGTTTTCTGTTAATTCTTTCAAAATTTCACTTCCTAATATTATATTTTAAAACATTTGCCTTGATTATTGCCTGATTTTAAGACAGTTATACTTAAATTGATAAGACAAATGTATTAAAAAATGTCATAAAAAAGAGCAAAAAAAATTAACAATGATCGTATGTTTTTACAAAAAAAGCCAATAGTGTATGATATTATATCATTGTAAAAAACATTGGACAAGTTATTAGAGAGGTGAAAAAGATGGAGTTTAAATTTCCTGCGAATGTTAAGCAGATGGGAGATGTAGATGAGAAATTTAAAGTCTATGTTGAAGATTATGCTTATACATATATATGCCAATATGCCAAAACAGAAGCTTATAGTGAGAAAGTTGCGGCATTGCTTGGAAAATACATAGAGGCAGATGGCGAAAGAATTTTGATGATAAGTGGGGTGATACAGGGTAAATTTAGTGAAAATATTGGTGGAGGTTTGATTTTTACTGATGAAACATGGCAATATATTGAAGTTGGAAAGGAGAGATATTTTAAGGAATTAGAAATAGTGGGCTGGCTTCATGCAAAGGCAGGTAATGGAGATAAGCTATTGTTTGAGGATATACAGTTCCATGAAGAATATTTTGAAGAAAAACACAAAGTGTTGTTTGTTTTAGATGTGCTAGAAAAGGTAGAAACATTTTTTGTATGGAATGTTGAAGAAAATGGATTGAGAGAGTT
>CAZLOP010000367.1:0-1668 GCA_964561205.1 uncultured Clostridium sp.
TATTAAATAAAAGCACATCATTAACTACTTCAGAATTTAATACAATTAAGACACATTCTAATATAGGGTATAAACTTTTAAAAGACATTCCTTTTTTGGATAAGTCAGTTCTTTATGGTGTTTTAATGCATCATGAAAGAGAAGATGGTTCTGGTTATCCTTTAGGATTAAAAAGCGAAGCAATTCATACTTTTGGAAAAATAATTGCAATAGCAGATGTATTTGATGCAATTAATTCTAACAGAGGATATAAAAGAAAGAAACCTCCATTTGAAGCACTACAGATAGTAAAAAATGAAAGTCTGGGCAAACTTGATTATGAGTATTGCAAGGTATTCATTGAACATATAGTTAACTATTATTTAGGTGAAGAAGCTATGTTAAACAATAAACAGAAGTGTAAAATTATTCAAATGAATACAAATAATCTTGAAAAGCCATTAGTATTAGTTAATGAAGAATTTGTGGATTTAAGTAAACAATCCAATTTATTTATAGAAGAATTAGTATTATAAAGTTATTGTCTCAATATAAGGTGGTGGGGAATATGAACAACAAATGTACATTAGGTGTTAATGAATTAAAACTTGGAATGGTAGTTGCAAATGATATATTTAAAGGCAGTAATCTTTTGGTAAAAAAAGGTTCTGTAATAACAGATGAACTTATGGATGTTTTAAATAGAGCATACTTTTTAGATAAAATAGAAGTCGAGGTTCTAGATGAAGTTATTAAAAGGAATACAAAAGAAGAAGAATTAAAAAGGGTAGAACAGACATTTAGAGAAGTAAGCACAGACCTTGAAAATATGTTTGAAAAAATGAAAAGAACAAAAGATATGAACATAAATAATGATTTAAGGGAGTTTGCAGGTAAAATTCAGCAACAGCTTAAATCAACTGAAATAGTAGTAAGCAATATTCTCTTTAAAGGAAGTGGTGATGACTGTCTTTATAGACATAGTGTTAATGTTGCAGCATTAAGTGCATTACTTGGAAAATGGATAGGGATGGAAGGAGCTAAGCTTAATCTTTTAATTTATTCTGCATTACTACATGATTTTGGAATTATAAAATTAGATAATAAGTTACAGGAGAAACCTGATATTTTATTACAGGATAAATATAAAGAAATACGTGAACATACTAAAACTGGATATCGTGCAGTTGATGCAATTCCGTTTTTGGATAAAAGTGTAGGTTATGGTGTTCTAATGCATCATGAAAGAGAAGATGGTTCAGGATATCTTTGTTTAAAAAGTGAAAAAATTCATCCTTTTGCTAAAATTATTGCAATAGCAGATGAACTTGATGTTATGAATTCTGATGTTAAAGGTGTAGAGAAAAAGGGACCTTTTGAAACATTAGAAGAGATAAAAAAACACAGTCTGGATAAATTTGATTATTCATATTCAAAAATATTCTTAGATCATGTAGCAAATTTCTATATGGGAGAAGAGGTAATATTAAATGATGGAAGAAAAGGAAAGATACTTCAAATTAATATTGAAGCAATATCAAGACCTCTTATTTTAGTAGATGAAGAATTTGTAGATTTAAGTAAAAACAAAGAACTTTCAATTAAAGAGTTAATTATAAAGTAAATAAAGGACATAGAACTTAGTGTAGTGGTAAAACACCGAAAATGATAGACTTGCAGCTAAAATAT
>CAZLOP010000368.1:0-1666 GCA_964561205.1 uncultured Clostridium sp.
ATTTATACTTTATTATTCCATTTTATTATAATGCTTTAATATAAAAAAGGCAAAATTCCAATTATTTTTTAGTTTTAGGGTTAAAAACTGCAGCTGCAAGATATCCAAAAAATATTGAAGCAGTAATTCCTGCCGCACCACCTTTTATTCCTCCTGTAAAAGCTCCCCAGAATCCAGTTTCCTGAACTTCTTTTATAGCAGCTTTTGCCAAAGCATTACCAAAGCTTGGTAATGGAATTGTAGCTCCTGCTCCTCCAATTTCTATCAATTTATCATACCATCCAAATGCACCACATATAGCACCTATAGTCACAAAGGCCACTAGTATCCTTCCAGGCGACAATTTAGTAGTATCAATTAAAATTTGACCAATTACACAGATTATTCCTCCAACAATAAACGCACTAATATATTCCATTTTTATTCTCCTTTATTTTTATTGCATTTCTATTGAGACAGCATGAGCTATCCCAGGAATGGTTTCTCCTTGAAGAGATGAGGTTGTGCTCATAAGAGCCCCTGTAGAAACCAGCAATACTCTCTTTATTTCCTTTTTTATTAGTTTTTTATATAAGTAACCACTGAATACTATTGCTGAACATCCACAGCCGCTTCCTCCTGCATCTGTTTTCTGTCTTACATTGTCAAATATAATTTCGCCACAATCCACATGTACATTATCGATATTATATCCAAATTCCTTAATTAATTTATCAGCCAGTTCTTTTCCAACTGTTCCAAGATCTCCAGTAGCAATTACATCATAATCTTCTGGCTTTCTGCCTGTATCTTTAAAATGTTTTACTATTGTGTCAACAGCAGCTGGCGCCATAGCTGCTCCCATATTATTAGGATTTTTCTGATCGTAATCTTTAACTTTTCCTGTTGTCACATAAGTAACTTCTGGGAAATTTCCTTCATGTCCTAAAACTACAGCACCAGCGCCTGTAACTGTCCATTGTGATGTCTGTGGTCTCTGTGAGCCATAGTCTAAAGGAAATCTGAATTGTCTTTCTGCAGAACTAAAATGTGATGAAGTTGCTGCTACAACATAATTAGCAAAGCCTCCATCCATTATTATTGATGCCAGACTTAATGATTCAGACATTGTTGAACACGCACCATACAATCCAAAAAATGGTATACTAAACTCTCTTGCTGCAAAACTTGATGATATTATCTGATTAAGCAGATCACCTGAAAATAAATAATTAATATCACTTTCTTTTATCTTTGCTTTTTTAATTGTTTCTGATATAGCTGTAAACATCATCTGGCTTTCTGCCTTTTCATAACTATCTTTTCCACATGTATCATCATTTAGAACCATATCAAAATAATTACCTAATGGTCCATCACCTTCTTTAGGACCTGCAATTGAATATGCTGCTATTATCTTTGGAGGATTCTGCATTTTTATAGTCTGCTCTCCAACTCTTTTGTTAATCATAATTTTACAACTCCTGCTTCATTTTATTTAATTAATATGTATTACCTAATTTTTATCAAAATTTTAATTAAGGTAAGAAGTAATAAGTGACAGGTAATAGATTAGGAAATTGTTCTTACAGAAAAATGAATTATATAGGGGTTGTCGCACTAAATAATCAGTGCACAATTCCTTTTTGCTTTGATAAATGCTAAAAACATATAACATATTTAATGC
>CAZLOP010000369.1:0-1665 GCA_964561205.1 uncultured Clostridium sp.
AAAACCAGAAAATGATAGACTTGCAGTGAAATATATATTTTAGCTGCAAGTCTATTATTTTCGTTGTTTTACCACTATACTAAGTTCTACGTAATATATAGATTTAACGCTCATTCATGGAAATGTACTGTTTTCTTTGTCCAACATTTTCATATGCTGGTCGTATAATTTTATCTGCGTTTATTAATTCTTCTATTCTATGTGCACTCCATCCTGCAATTCTTGCTATTGCAAAAATTGGTGTATATAATTCTAATGGAAGACCAAGCATACTGTATACAAATCCACTATAAAAATCTACATTTGCACTTACACCTTTATAAGTTTTTCTTTCTTCCATTATTACTTCTGGTGCTAATCGTTCAACTAAAGAATATAAATTATACTCTTTAGTTAATCCTTTTTCTTCTGAAAGATTCTTAACAAATTTTTCAAATATCTTTGCTCTTGGATCAGATAGTGCATAAATAGCATGTCCCATTCCATAAATCAGTCCCGCTTTATCAAAAGCTTCTTTATGAAGAAGAGCTTTTAGATACCTTCTTACTTCGTTTTCATCATTCCAATCTTTTATATTTTCTTTCATATCATTAAACATTTTTACAACTTTTATATTTGCTCCACCATGCTTAGGTCCTTTTAATGAACCAAGTGCAGCTGCTATAGCTGAATAAGTATCTGTTCCTGAAGATGATACAACATGTGTTGTAAATGTAGAATTATTACCACCTCCATGTTCTGCGTGCAAAACTAATGCTATATCCAATATTCTTGCTTCAAGTTCTGTATATTTACTATCTGGACGAAGCATAAAAAGTATATTTTCTGCTGTAGACAATTCAGGCTGTGGCGAATGAATTATAAGACTATTTCCATTAATATAGTGATTATAAGCATGATATCCATAAACAGATAATAGTGGGAATGCTGAAATTAATCTTAAACATTGACGCATTACATTCTCTATAGAAATATCATCTGCTTTTTCATCATAGGAATATAATGTTAAAACACTACGTGCTAGTCCATTCATCATATCAGTGCTTGGAGCCTTCATTATTACATCTCTTACAAAATAATGTGGAAGAGTACGATATCTTCCCAGCACTCTATAAAATTCTTCAAGTTCAGCTGAAGTTGGTAATTTTCCCATCATTAACAGATACGCAACTTCTTCAAACCCAAATCTTTTTTCTTTTACAAATCCTTCAACAATATCCTCTATATCTATTCCTCTATAAAAAAGCTTTCCATCACATGAAACTTCTTTTCCATCAACAATTTTTTTCGAATATATTTCTGATATTTCAGTAAGACCTGTAAGAACTCCCTTACCATTAATATCTCTAAGACCTCTGTTTACTTTTTTTTGTATATACAACTCTTTCTCAATTGTACTATTCTTAACTGCTATGTCTCTTAATTTAATTATTTCCGGAGTAACCATAGAAAATTCCCTGTCCGTCAAATTATTCTTCATAAAAAGCCCCCCTTACTTTACATTTTTAAGTATAACACTTTTATTTTAGCATATTTTCACATATAATAAAATATTTTATTATTTTTATTCAGGCTGTTATATTAATTTATGGTAGTTTCTTTTTTTATTCTATAAATCATAATTTAACTAAGAACTAAGAGGTAAGAAGTAAGAGATTTGGAGAA
>CAZLOP010000370.1:0-1660 GCA_964561205.1 uncultured Clostridium sp.
TTGTAATTTTAGTCAATTAATAAGGTTTTTTTTGTAAATCATTTTAAAAGATGTAAAATAGTTATCAACAAAATTGTTGATAACTATTGTCTTATTCTAAAATATTTTGACGTCTACCATTTGAAAAATAGAGTAAGGATTACCCTTACTCCATAAATTCATCTTCTAAAACTTCTGATGGTTCATCATCTAAAAATTCTTTTTCTAATGTATAATCAATATCCATATATTCTTTGGCACCAGTTCCTGCTGGAATTAATTTACCAATAATTACATTTTCTTTTAATCCATGCAATTTATCTGTACTTCCTTTGACTGCTGCTTCTGTTAAAATCCTTGTTGTTTCTTGGAATGATGCTGAAGATAGGAATGAGTCAGTTTGTAATGATGCTTTAGTAATACCTAATAATATTGGTTGTCCAATAGCAGGTTTTTTACCTTGAATAATGACATCTCTGTTTCCTTCGGTAAATTCACCTAAAGATACTGTTGTACTTGGTACAAAATTTGTGTCTCCTGCTTCTACAATACGAATTTGAGAAATCATTCTTTTAGCAATTAATTCTACGTGTTTATCGCTAATGTCAACACCTTGAGATCTATATACTTTTTGTACTTCTTTTAGGATATATTGTTGTACTGTATTTGGATCTGTAACTGCTAATAATTCTTTTGGTGATACACTACCTTCTGTTAATTGGTCTCCTGCTGATACTTTGTTGCCTTTTTCAACTTTAAGTTTAGCACCATACATTGTTAAATGTTCTCTAACTTCTTTATCATTTTTTACATAAATTTTTAATCTTCCTGATACGTCTTCAATTTTAGATACTGTTCCATCTATTTCTGAAATAGTTGCTTTTCCTTTTGGTATACGTGCTTCAAATAATTCTTCAACACGTGGAAGACCTTGAGTAATATCTGCTCCGGCAACTCCTCCTGTATGGAAGGTTCTCATAGTTAATTGGGTTCCTGGTTCACCAATTGATTGAGCACCCATTATACCTACAGCTTCACCTATTTCTACTAAGTTTCCAGTGGCAAGATTACGTCCATAACATTTTTTACATACACCATGATTTGTACGACATGTTAATACCGTTCTAATTTCTACGGTTTCGATACCTGCAGATATAATTTTATCCGCTATTGCTTCGGTAATATATGTATCTTTATCACAGATCATCTCTTTTGTTTCTGGATTAATTACTTTTTTACTTGTGAATCTTCCTAAGATTCTATCATATAATGGCTCAATTATTCCATCTTTATCATCTTTAAATGCACTTACTAATGATCCTTGTGTTGTACCACAATCTTCTTCTCTTACAATCATATCTTGAGCTACATCAACAAGACGACTTGTCATAAAACCATAGACCGCTCTTTATAAGCCTGTATCTCCACTTCCTTAACGAGCTCAATGTGTTGATAAGAAGAATTCGGATACTGATAGACCATCATCAAATGATGATAGGATTGGAATTTCAACGGGATCACCATTTGGTTTAGCCATGATACCACGCATACCTGCTAATTGTACGAAGTTGGAAATTGATCCACGAGCTTTTGAGTTCATCATTATGAAAATTGGGTTATCTTCATATGTTTTTGCATATTCTGATAATTCATTTTCTTTATCTTTTGTAGTTTGATTCCA
>CAZLOP010000371.1:0-1644 GCA_964561205.1 uncultured Clostridium sp.
TGGCTTATGGTTTAGATAAGCAAGGTGGTGACGAAAAAATATTAGTATATGATTTAGGTGGTGGAACATTTGATGTATCTATTCTAGAATTAGGTGATGGGGTATTTGAGGTATTATCAACATCAGGAAACAATAATCTAGGTGGAGATGATTTTGATAATAGATTGGTAGATTATATCTTAGAACAAATAAAAAAAGAAGAAGATGTAGATTTATCTGATGATAAAATGGCAATGCAAAGAATTAAAGAAGCTGCAGAAAAAGCTAAAAAAGATTTATCTGGAATGACTTCAACACAAATATCTTTACCATTTATAGCACAAGTTGATGGAACACCAGTAAACTTTGAAATGGATATTACAAGAGCAAAATTTGAATCATTAATTGAGGATTTAGTAAAATCAACTTTAGAACCAGTTAGAAAAGCTTTAAAGGATGCTGATTTATCAAAGAATGATTTGGATAAAGTAATTTTAGTTGGTGGTTCTACAAGAATTCCAATGGTACAAGAACTTGTAAAAAATGAAACAGGTAAGGAACCATCTAAGGGAGTTAATCCTGATGAAGTTGTAGCGATGGGAGCTGCTATTCAAGGTGGTGTATTAGCGGGTGATGTTAATGATATAATTTTATTAGATGTTACTCCATTATCATTGGGAATTGAAACTATGGGTGGAGTTATGACTGTATTGATTGAAAGAAATACAACAATTCCAACTAGTAAAAGTCAAGTGTTTTCAACTGCTGCAGATAATCAACCAGCTGTAGATATTCATGTGTTACAGGGTGAAAGACCAATGGCAGCTGATAATAAAACTTTAGGAAATTTCCAACTTACTAATATTCCACCAGCACCAAGAGGGGTACCACAAATTGAGGTAACATTCGATATTGATGCTAATGGAATCGTTAATGTAAAGGCTAAAGATTTAGGTACAGGTAAAGAACAATCTATTACAATTACTGCTACTAATACTTTAACTGATGAAGAAATAGAAAAAATGAGAAAAGAAGCAGAAGCTAATAAAGAAGAAGATAATAAAAAGAAAGAATTAGCAGATGCTAAGAATGATGCTGAACAAGTAGTATTTATGACTGAAAAAGCAATTAAGGATTTAGGCGATAAGGTAAGCGATAAGGATAAGAAGGAAGCTGAAGAATTAATCGAAAAGGTAAATAAGGCTTTAGAAAAAGAAGATGTAGAAAAAATTAAGGAAGCAAAAGATAAATTATTAACAAAGGCTAATGAATTTGCATCAAAAGTATATGAGGAAGCTGCTAAAGCTAATGCTACTAATGATAATGAAAATAATGCAGAAGATGAAAAATCAGATGATAAAAAAGATGATGTAGTAGATGCAGATTATGAAGAAAAATAATAGAGATGAAAAGTTCTAGGTAACTAGAACTTAATTCTTTATAAACAAGAAAAGAGGTAAATATGAATAAGAAAGATTACTATGAAGTATTAGGTGTATCTAAGACAGCGACTGATGCTGAAATTAAGTCTGCATTTAGAAAACTAGCAAAGAAATATCATCCTGATGTTTCTAAGGAAGAAAATGCCGAAGAAAAGTTTAAAGAGTGTCAAGAAGCTTATGCAGTATTATCTGATCCTCAAAAAAGAAAACAATATGATCAATT
>CAZLOP010000372.1:0-1643 GCA_964561205.1 uncultured Clostridium sp.
AACCGTATCATAAGTGAATGAGAAATTTACAAAAATAGTAAAAATAAATATGTATTAAAGAATTTGGTTGTTCTGGTAGTTAGAGGCTTTGGATTTTGTTATTTGTTATACAAAATCTAAAGCTTTATTTTTAATAGAGAAAATTATTTTAGAAGGATGAAATATAAAATTAAAAGTTAATTAGGAATCAATTAAATCAAAATGAAGTTATATTAATACATTAATTCCAAAAAAATCATATATTTTAATAAAAATATTGATAAAATAAAGGTTTGTTTATAGTTAATAAAGAAAATAAAAGCATTTATTACCAATATTGATAAAAAGTAAATAAAATGGTAAAATACTAAAATGTAAATTTAGTATTTTGAGGGGGATATAATAGTGAATACAGTATTAAGATTCGATGAAAGTCAATATATAGATATTGAAAAAATATCTATAATTGGTAGCTTCAATGATTTTAATCCTGAAAAAGGGGTAATGAAGAAGGAAGAGGGATATTGGAGTTTTGAAACAAATCTTCAGCCAGGAGAATATCATTATAAGTATTTAATAAATGAAAAGTTAAGAGTCAATGATCCATATAATAATATATATGAACCAGATGAAAATGAAGAATTATGGTCTGTGATTATTGTAAATGATCAAAGTCAAAGAATGTATAACAATGAAGAATATACATTAGATATAGAGGAGTATAACTTATCTTCTAAGATAAGTGACAATGAAAATATTGAAGATAAAAAATATTTTTTTATAAACCAAGATGATAAAGTAGTAGCAAGGTTTAAATTTAAAAATATTACAGGAATTCATGCAATAACTGCATTATGGTATACTCCAGATGGTGAGCTTTTTGAATATTCAGAAGAAGCGTTATGTTCAGAAGATATAAATGAATTAGTTACTTTATGGTTTTGGCTAGATATTAGTGAGACTGAAAAAGTATATAAGACAGGTAATTGGAAGTTGAAGTTATTTGTTGATGGAGAATATGTATTGGAAGATGATTTTAATATAGAGAATTCAAATTCATATAAATTTAATTCTCAATTCGTGTAGAAAAGAGGTATAATTATGGGGATATCATCTATTTCAAAAATATTTTCTAGAAAAAGTACATCATCATATAAAAAAGTTCAACATCAAAGAAAGCAAGTTCTTCATATAAATCTATTGCTTCATCTATAAGTAAAGCAGCAAGTAAGGCGGCAGCATCTGCAAGTAGAACTGCAATAAAATCTGCTGTGAGTGTTGCTAGAAAGACTTATAATTCAAAAAGTACAATAAAATCAAGTACAGTTTCAAGAAGTAGTAGTGCAACAA
The DNA here is from genome assembly GCA_964561205.1 of uncultured Clostridium sp. Classification (GTDB taxonomy): domain Bacteria; phylum Bacillota; class Clostridia; order Clostridiales; family Clostridiaceae; genus Clostridium. Next base: position 1,330 of record CAZLOP010000372.1, read on the forward strand.
AAAGTAGCACATCTGCAACAAGAAAGAGTACAAGTAGTCCAGTAAAAAAAATGGCGACATCAAGTGGAAGTTCAACCAAAAGAATGGCAACTTCATATACTTGTAAAACAAAAAAGGTAAATATAGGTAAGAGCATAGCAAAAAAAGTAAGCAATGTGGCAAAAAGTGTAACTAGCAGTGCGAAAAAGAAAAGTAGTACTTCATCAAAGAAATCATCAAGTTCAAGAAGTAGTAGTACGAGTAAAGTGTCTACAAGTACAAAATCAAAAGCAACAAGTACAGTAAATAATAGCAAAAAAACAGTAGTAAATGCA
>CAZLOP010000373.1:0-1638 GCA_964561205.1 uncultured Clostridium sp.
TCATCTTTACTTGACTTAGTATTTTCTTGTTTTAATAAATCTGAATTTTTCTCATCATTACTGCCTGAGTAATTTTCTTTAGATGCACTTCTATTTAATAAATCTTCTAATGATAAAGTTTTATCTGCTGCTTTGCTTTCATTTTGAGTCTGTAAATCAGAAATAAGATTCTTTATACTGTTACTTAAATTACTTTTTTCATCTAAGCTGCTGTTTAACTTCTGAAGAAGACTTTCTAAAACAGAAATAGATGTTGTATCTAACTTTTCGCTATTTAATAATTCAGTTAGCTTTTCCAATAAGTTTTGGATGCTGCTATTTGAAGTATCAGTTGAAACTTTCTCACTGCTGTTAAGTTTGTCAATTATTTTTTGTAACATATCACTGTTAATAGTATCTGCATTTAAATCAGACTGCGTACAATCAGATTTCTGCATTTCAGATAACATATTTACCAATTCATTTAGAATATCAACGATTTTCTCTTCTGATGATTCATCTATTTTTTCTTCAATTTCTTCTACATTAATTTCCTTATCTTCTACTTCATTAACAGTTGCTTTCTCATTATCATTCAGCACTTTACTATCATCATTAACATCTGATTTATCTTTAGATGTAGAGTTTAAAACATCTTTAAAGTCATCCTTTTCCTTAGTTCTAGATGTAGATTTGTTATTATTACCAAGTAAATTCATAATATCATCAGTTCTGTTAGTATTCTTCTTTACTTTTGATGTACTAACATTACTTGCTGTATTGACCTTTATATCCATATTCTCACCCCCTTTCACGTTTTATACCTTATCATTTCTCATATAAGCATATAATGCAATTTCATCAATTGTATTCTGCTCAACTCTGTTTTCTTCTTTTATATATTCATCATATTTCTTATCTTTTAATATTTCTACAGTTTTTCTCTCAATCTGCTTCTGCTTTAGTTCTGCTCTCCTTTTTTCTACAATCATATTCTGTTTTATTAATTCTTTTTCTGTCTGCTTAATTCCTTCCTGTAATCCTAAAACATAATATCTTTTCAATTTCTGAAATACCACATCTTCATTTGGTGATATTCCTTTATATTTTTCATAATTATGATTTAAATCATTAAGTTTTTCTTCCATAGAAAGTTTTTTTCTCTGTTCTTTATTAAACAGTCTTTTACTTTCTTCCTCTTTATCTTTTCTTATTTCCAACAGCTTATCAAGTCTGAATTTAAATCTTTTAGCCATGAAAATTCACCTCATTAATACTATTCAAACATTGAAATAAGTGTCTGCTGAGTTTCCTCAAAGCTTGATTTTTCATCAACATACTGACATAAAAATTTATTTAAGGGTTCATTGTATTGAATTGCTTTATCAATTTTAGGACTTGTTCCCTTTGCATATGCACCAATATTAATTAAATCTTCAGATTCTCTATAAGTTGCTAAAAGATCCCTTGCCTGAGATGCTGCATCCTTGTGTTCTTTAGGTGCAATGGAACTCATAAGTCTGCTGACACTATTTAATATATCTATAGCTGGATAATGATTTTTATGTGCTAAATCTCTTGATAAAACAATATGTCCATCAAGGATACCTCTTACAGCATCAGCTATAGGTTCATTAAAATCATCTCCATCAACTAAAA
>CAZLOP010000374.1:0-1622 GCA_964561205.1 uncultured Clostridium sp.
CAGATAGGTAAAATTATTAAGAATAAGGTAAAAAGAATAATGCCTAAGGGAGGGATCAGGGAGTTTTACTTTAAAAATTTAAATCCCTTATGCAGTAATAATTGTGATGAAATAAAAAAAATAGTTGAAAAAAACTTTGAAATAGAAGAAACTAAGATTTGGGAAGATGTGTTTTTTATTAAAGCCATAAAAATACAAAAGCCTAAAAGAGAAGAGGAGATAATAATAAATGAAGGTATTACTTACAGCTATTAACTCTAAATATATTCATAGCAATCTGGCAGTAAGATATTTAAGAAGTTTTGCAAAGGATCTGCCTTATGAAGGAAAGATAAGAGAGTTTACAATCAATGACAGGGAAGAAAGAGTTCTTGAAGAAATAATTCTTGAAAAGCCAGATGTAGTATGTTTTTCAACATACATATGGAATGTTGAAATGATTTCCAGATTAAGTAATCTTATAAAGGCAGTAGATGAAAATATAGAAATACTTTATGGAGGACCTGAAGTATCTTTTGATTGTGTTACATTTTTAAAGAACAATATTGGTGATTATGTAATTGAAGGAGAAGGAGAAAAAACTTACAGAGACTTTATACTATATAAGCTTGGTGAAATGAATTTAGACAAAGTAAGAGGTCTGCATTATAAACAAAATGGAAATGTGATTTCAAATGAAAAAAGACCTCTTATGTCAATGGATGAAATAGTATTTCCATATGAAGAAGATGAAAATCTTGAAAATAAGATAGTATATTATGAAGCGTCAAGAGGATGTCCATTTAATTGCAAATACTGTCTTTCATCAACAAGTCATGGAGTAAGATTTTTAAAAATTGAAAGAGTACTAAAAGAACTGGAATATTTCATCAAAAAGAAAGTCAAACTGGTAAAATTTGTAGATAGAACATTTAACTGTAATCACAAATTTACTATGGCAATATGGAAGTATTTGATAAACTGTGATACAGATATTACTTTTCATTTTGAAATATCAGCAGATATTTTAAGAGAAGATGAAATTAAATTATTGAGAACAGCACCAAAAGGAAGGTTTCAGTTTGAAGTAGGAGTTCAGACTACAAATGATGATGTTTTGAGAAATATAAACAGATTTGTTAATTTCAGACATATAAAAGAAAAAGTGTTAGAGCTGAAATCAATAAAAAATATAAAACAGCATCTTGATTTAATAGCAGGCCTTCCAGGTGAAGATTATGATTCATTTGTAAGGTCCTTTAATGATGTCTATTCTATAAGACCAGAAGAAATTCAGCTGGGTTTTTTAAAGCTTTTAAAGGGATCAAGTATGCTTGAAGAGGCAGATCAGTATGGAATGAAATATTCAATGTATCCTCCATATGAAATTTTAAAAACAAATCTTCTTTCTTATGAAGAAATGCTTAAGTTGAAAAAAGTAGAAGCAATGGTTGATAAATATTACAATTCTGGAAAGTTTGATTATATTATTTCTTATTTCCAGGATAAGTTTAAGACTCCATTTGATTTCTATTTTGAACTTGGAATGTTTTTTGAGAAGAATGGATATTTTAATAAAAATATTGGAAATATAGAATATTATAAAGTGTTTTTAGATTTTTCAAAGATAATTCTACAAAATG
>CAZLOP010000375.1:0-1611 GCA_964561205.1 uncultured Clostridium sp.
GCAAAGTCATGGTTGATAAAAAGGAAATAATTGATGTTGTTGATCAGATAATTAATTATCTGCCAGATCAATTTAAAAAAGCAGAGTGGGTTATGAATGAAAGAGAAAGAATTCTTACAGAAGCAAAAAATGAATATGATTCCTTAAGAAAAGAAACCATGGCCATGATGAGACAGAATGTTGAAAATCATGATATAGTTAGAGAAGCAAAGGTTCGTGCTCAGGAAATTATAGCTTCTGCACAGAGAGATGCAAAAGCTATAAGGCTTGGATCGAGAGATTATAGTAGTGAGATGCTTACCCAGCTTGATGGATTAATTGAAGAACAGAAGGCTGCACTCATAAAAAACTTACAAATGAGTTTTGAAATTGCAGCAAAAGAAATTGATAAAAGTCTTACAGGTGCAGGTGAAGAAATAAAAGATAATATAAAAGAATTAAGGTCAATGAAAAAGAAATTGGTTTAATGCATATAAAAGCATATATGTTAATAATAGTACAAGCAACGGAATAAAAAAGTATGTGATTTTATATGGAGTATTATAAGTATATTTTTGCATTGACATTGCAGTTATAGGTAAAGATGTTGTTACAAGAAATGTGAAAAAAGCACTAAAGATTCCCTGAATAAATTTTAATGAAATATAGTACTTAAAATTTATATTGCTTTTATTTACAAAAGAACTTACCTGTGCTATTATTGCAAAACCAGAAAATGAACATAAAAAGCTTATGGCTGAAAGCTTATAGCTTATTGGCATATCTGAATTGGATATAAGACTGCATCCATTAGTAATTTCAATACTGCCAAGAAAAAGTGAGTATAAACAGTTGTGTGGCAGAGATAATAGAAGTTCAAGCCTGTTGAAACAGGAGGAAATAATCAAGCTTTTTTTTATTAATTCTATGATTATTGAAAAAATTACTATAAATCCACCAATGGATAAAATGGTAGAAATAGCATTTTCAATAGAAGATTTAATAGCAGCTCCCATATTAAAATTTGTATTTTGGATATTAAAAGTAGAAGTGTTTTTGTTAATAGTTCTGCTTTTTTTGGTTATTATGCCAATAAAAATTATTGAAACATAACTAGATAACAGAAGTATATATCCATAAAATGAATTGTGCAGCATAGTAGCACCAACTGACCCTAATAAAAATATTGGACCTACATTTGATGCGATATTAAGAAGCCGTAGATATTCTCTGCGATTAATATAGCCTATGCTGTATATATCATCACAATATTTTGCACCTAGAGGATACCCACACAATATACTGGCAGCCATAGGAAATGAAGAGCTGGGGCTTAGTCCTAGTGGATGACATATTAATGGACCTAAAAATTTTGAATATAAAGTAATGCCGTCATAATAAATAAGAAGGTTGCACACAACTACAAATGGAAATGTTGTGGGAAGAATTGATTTGTACCACAATATACTTCCCTTTAATGCTGCTTCTATACAAAGATTTATATTTGATGCAAAGAGAATAATAAAAATAGAAATAAGTACACATATTACAGAATTTTTTTTGATATTTAGAAGTTTATATAGAATAAATATTAATAAACGTTTCTGTTATCAATTTCCTATGTGTTATAAA
>CAZLOP010000376.1:0-1604 GCA_964561205.1 uncultured Clostridium sp.
TATCAAGAAATTTTGTTGTTATACTTGCCTCAGCGACAAGACATATCTTATCATTACACAATTATTCACACAACATATATATCTTTAATTTATTCATATTTTTAGTATATTTTCGTTAATTTCCTAAGCTATTCTATGTTTTTCTACTAATGACACTCAAGGTACAGTTTTTTATACTAAGGCTGCATTAATTACTTGTTTATCTCACTAATCTTTCCCCACCATTTATTAATTTAAAATATAATTTATTGACACTCATCCTTCTACTGCTTATAATGTTCTTAACGTGTAACTGTTAAATCAGGCATAAGTTTTCTTGAATTTTAGGAAAATTTATGCCTTTTATTTATGTACTGTTTCTAAATTATATAGGGCTGTCCCATTAAACTATTTATTATTTATAACATCAAATCAGAATTTAATTAAGTAAGAAGTAAAAGGTAATAAGTAAGAGATTCGGCAAAAAATCTTTCAGATTTTATTATATTATTGCATGGATTTTGTTTGCACAAAATCTACCGCTTATACTACTCAAGTAATGTGTTAAAGCATTTTATAAAACATATAATTTTATTTTTCTGAAAGAAAAATTTCCTTCACTCTTAGTTCTTAGTTTTTAGTTCTTAGCTTAATTTGTTAAATTCTGATTTACAGAATAAAAAGAAGCTGCCGCAAATTAATGTGACAACCCCATTTGTTTTAAGAAAGGATGTAATCTATGTTTGGATTTTTTAAAAAGAAAAAAAGCAAAACTGAAAATAATGTTTTAGCTTTAGTGTCTCCTGTTAATGGCAAAACTTTACCTTTATGTAATGTTCCAGATCCTGTATTAGCTGAAAAAATAGCTGGAGATGGTATTGCTATAATACCTGAAGATAATATGATTGTGGCTCCAACAGATGGTGAGTTAACTCTAGTCTCTAAAACAAAACATGCTTTTGCTATGACAACATTTCATGGTGTTGAACTTTTAATTCATGTTGGTCTTGAAACCGTATCATTAAATGGAGAAGGTTTTGAACAATTAACTGAAACAGGAAGTACTGTAACAGCTGGAACACCTATATTAAAAATAGATAAAGATTTTATAAAATCCAAAAATCTTTCATTAATAACTCCAGTATTAATTACAAATCCCAATATGCTAAAATCAATTAATCCAATAGAAAATATTACAGCTGTTGCAGGAGAGACTTCTATATTAGAATATACAGTTTAAAATTTACATATATTTGCTATTTCTATAAGTTTTGATATTTCAGGATATGTCTGATTCATTTCCCATTTAGAAATGGTTTGTCTAGAAACAGAGAGCCTTTCTGCAAGTTCCTCTTGTGTAATGTTATTTACCTTACGTAAATATTGTATATTGTCTCCTAAAGTCATACTTAACACCTCCCGTTTCATAATCATAACAATAATGTACAGATTATTGAACCAACTTAATGTTGCTATTATTTCAGCCCTTGCAACCACTAGTTGCACAATATTTTAATCGTTTTGCATGAAATCAAAATATACTGGAAACTTCAAATGAATATGCATCTTTAAGAATTTCGTAATTAATGCAACAACTCCTTTTTATGTTTATTCTAGCTTATACC
>CAZLOP010000377.1:0-1593 GCA_964561205.1 uncultured Clostridium sp.
TTCAGACAATAATAAATAATATGAGTACTTCAATAGAAAGTATTAACAGTAATTTAAATAAAGTTAATGATGTTTCACAAAATCAATCTACTGCTTTACAGGAAATTTTTGAAGCAATTCAACAGTTAAATGATGTTACTCAAGAATTAAATGTAATTTCAAAAGAATTATAATACAAATTTTTTATTATATTAGATTATTAATACATAGATATTTTTGATTTGATAAGGGGCTGTCGCATTAGGAAATTTAATTACTATTATATAGTATGTTAATTAAATTATTTAATACTATATATGGTATAATTTAATTTTTGTGCGACAGCTCCTTATATGCTTATTACAATTTATTAATATATAAATTCAATAAAGTCATGACAAATTGGCATGGACACTCGTATAATGTAATTATGTGCTAAAATTTCTTTTAGAAAGGTAGAAATAAATGAAAAGAGTAAACGAAATTTTTAGTGACTATTTAAGTATTGGAGCTAACATAAGAGATGCCATTGTTGAGGGAGTTATTTTAAAAAAGAAAACTAATGTTCTTCAAATGAAAATAAGCTCAGATAAATATATCAAGGCAAATGAAATTGACGGTCTTAATAATTTCATTAAAAAAAGATTTATGCTTAATGACTCAAAAATAGAAATAAATTATTCTGAAGGTGTTTCTAAAAAGCCAATAGAAGAAGAAATGAGTGATATATTAAATTTACTTTCAAGTAAGCATCCATATTTAAAAGCTGCAATAAATAATTGTAATTATGAAATACATGATAAAACAATTAATTTTAAATTCAACATTGTAGTATCAGAAATGCTGCGTGATTTAAAATATGATGTAAAAATACAAAATGCAGTAAAAAATATTTATGGTGTAACTTACAGAATTAACTTTAAAGATGATGTAACTGAAGAAGAACTTAGAAAACGTAATGAAGAAGAACGTAAAAAGCAGATGCTAAACATTCAGAAAGAAATTAAATCTAATACCAAAAATAATAATAATGCTTCAAAACCATCTGTATCAGCACCATCAGCAAAAGAATCTGATACAAAAGATGATAAGCATGATAGCAGGAAAAAGAATCCGTTTCTAATATTAGGAAGAAATGCAGGCTTCAAAGATTCAGTGATAAGAATTACAGATATTACTCCTGATGAAGGTGCAGTAGTATTAGAAGGTGAAATTTCTAATATGGAAGAAAAGGAACTTCGAAGTGGAAAAATACTTGTTTCATATGATTTATACGATGGTTCAAGTTCAATAACATGTAAGTCATTCCTAAAACCAAATGAAAGTGCTGAAGTATTATCAAGATTAAAGAAAGCTAAAGGAATCAAAATTCTTGGTAATGTAGGGTATAGTAAGTTTTCTGGCGAAGTTGAGATTATAGCAAATGTTATAGTTGAAACAAACGGAATGAAAAAGGCTGTAAGAATGGATAATAGTGAAGAAAAGAGAGTAGAGCTTCATATGCATACAAAAATGAGTCAGATGGATGCAATGACAAGTGCTGGTGATTTAATTAAACGTGCAATGAAGTGGGGAATGAAGTCTATTGCCATAACTGATCATGGCGTTGTGCAG
>CAZLOP010000378.1:0-1590 GCA_964561205.1 uncultured Clostridium sp.
CTGAAAGATTTTTCTCCGAATCTCTTACCTTTTACCTCTTACTTCTTACTTAATTAAATTCTGATTTACCAAAGAGAAAAGGGATTTTACTCTAATTATTTGGTGCCACAGCTCCCTGCCTAATTATATATTTATATTTAAAGGAGCTGAATGTAATGGCAAAAAGTGAAACAAAAGATATGACGAGAGGTAATGTATTTAAGCTAATAATGGGTTTTGCCATTCCATTATTGTTTGGAATGCTGTTTCAGCAGTTTTACAGTATGGTTGATACAATTATAGTTGGAAAATATCTGGGAGTAGATGCATTGGCAGCCGTAGGCTCTACAGGTTCAATAAATTTTATGGTAATAGGATTCTGCATGGGAGTATGCAGCGGATTTGCTATACCAGTTGCACAGAAGTTTGGTGCAGGAGAGTATAAAAATCTTCGTAAGTATGTGTTTAACAGTGGAGTTTTAGCAGCAATATTTTCAATAATTATGACAGTTACTGTATGCTTATTATGTAGAAATATTTTAATATGGATGAAAACTCCAGAAAATATTTTTAATAGTGCTTATAATTACATATTTGTAATATTTGCAGGTATACCAGCTACATATCTTTATAATTTATTATCTGGAATTATAAGATCACTGGGGGATAGTACAACACCTCTTGTTTTTCTTATTATTTCATCTATTATAAACATATTATTAGATTTATTTTTAATAATATATATGAAAATGGGAGTTGCAGGAGCAGCATGTGCAACTGTTATAGCACAGGCAGTATCAGGAATAGCATGTTTTATTTATATGAAAAAAAGATATAGTGTGCTTAAATTTGAAAAAGATGAATTGAAGCTTAATGAGAGATGCATAAAAAAATTATGTTATATGGGGGTTCCTATGGGACTTCAATATTCAATTACTGCAATAGGAAGTGTTATTTTACAGGCAGCAGTAAACAGTCTTGGTTCTGTTATAGTTGCAGCTGTTACTGCTGGTACAAAAATAACAATTTTCTTAGGATGTCCCTTTGATGCACTTGGCTCAACAATGTCAGTTTATGCAGGTCAGAATGTGGGAGCTGGTAAATATGACCGTGTAACTAAAGGAATGAAATGCAGCATAATAATTGGCGGAGTTTATTCAATAGCAGCACTTATTGCCACAGTTATATTTGGAAGCCAGATAGCACTTTTATTTGTTGACAGTGGCGAAACAGATATAATAGTAAAAGTGCGTCAGTATTTAATTATTACAGCTGTAGCATATCTTCTTTTATGCCTTGTAAATGTGGTTAGATTTACAATTCAGGGAATGGGCTTTTCTACTTTTGCAATAATTGCAGGAATATGTGAAATGATTGCAAGAGCAGTATGTGGTTTTGTATTGGTTCCGTTTTTTGGATATACAGCAGTATGCTTGGCAAGTCCAATAGCATGGGTATTTGCAGATGCATTTTTAATACCAGCCTATGGTATAGTTCTTAAAAAGTTAAAAGAATCAATTTAAACTAAGAACTAAGGACTAAAAATTAAGAACTGTGGTAGATTTTGCACGGTAAGGAAACTTATTATTTCATAATAAGGGCTAATTTCTA
>CAZLOP010000379.1:0-1589 GCA_964561205.1 uncultured Clostridium sp.
GAAAAAAGAAAGTTTCTGGTAAACTATTTACGAATATACAAAAAAATAAGATAAAGGGTATGTGTTTTTGTTGATTTTAATAAAAAATAACAAGAGGAGGATGTAATAATGGCATTAAGTAAGGATTTTTTATGGGGTGGAGCAGTAGCGGCACATCAGCTTGAAGGTGGATGGAATGAGGGAGGAAAAGGACCAAATGTTGCAGATGTATTAACGCAGGTGCTCATGGAGTTCCACGTAGAATTACAGAAGGAGTAATTGAAGGAGAAAATTATCCTAATCATGAAGCAATTGATTTTTATCACCGCTACAAAGAAGATATTGCTTTATTTAAAGAAATGGGTTTTAAGTGTTTTAGAACTTCAATAGCTTGGACTCGTATTTTTCCTAAAGGTGATGAAGAGATGCCAAATGAAGAAGGATTAAAATTCTATGATGATATGTTTGATGAATTATTGAAGGCAGGAATTGAACCTGTAATAACATTATCACACTTTGAAATGCCATATCATTTAGCAAAAGAATATGGTGGTTTTTATAACAGAAAATGTATTGATTTCTTTGTTAAGTTTGCAAAGGTATGTTTTGAAAGATATAAAGATAAAGTTAAATACTGGATGACATTTAATGAAATTAATAATCAGATGAATTACAAAAATGATTTATTTGGATGGTGTGATTCAGGAGTAATATTCTCAAAATATGATAATCCAGAAGAAGTTATGTATCAGACAGGCCATAACGAATTAGTTGCAAGTGCACTTGCTGTTAAGGCAGGACATGAAATTAATCCTGATTTTAAAATAGGATGTATGATTGCAATGGTTCCAATATATCCATTTTCATGCAGACCATCAGATATGGTTTTATCTGTAGAAAGTATGCATAACAGATTTTTCTTTTCTGATGTACAATGCAGAGGACATTATCCAGCATATGCATTAAAGTTATGGGAAAGAAAGGGGTATAATATAGACATAACAGAAGAAGACAAAAAAGCATTAGCTGAAGGAACTGTAGATTACATAGGTTTTTCATATTACATGAGTAATACTGTTGATTCAACTGCATTTAAGGATGTTTCAAAATCAACAGATGGTTCAAGTGAACATTCAGTTAAAAATCCATTCATAAAAGAATCAGACTGGGGATGGTCAATTGACCCAGAAGGTTTACGTTATGCATTAAACACATTCTATGAAAGATACGAACTTCCACTATTTATAGTTGAAAATGGATTTGGAGCAATTGATGTTAAGGAAGCTGATGGCAGCTGTCATGATCCATACCGTATTGACTATTTAAGAGCTCATATTGAAGAAATGAAAAAGGCAGTTGAAATAGATGGAGTTGACTTAATGGGATACACTCCATGGGGATGTATTGATCTTGTTTCATTTACAACAGGAGAAATGAAAAAACGTTATGGATTTATCTTTGTTGATAAAGATAATGAAGGAAATGGTACTTTAGACAGAAGTAAAAAAGATTCCTTTTATTGGTATAAGAAAGTTATTGCAAGTAATGGTGAAGATTTAAAATAAAATTATTAAAAAAGACACAGCTATAGAATTATGGCTGTGTTTTTT
>CAZLOP010000380.1:0-1588 GCA_964561205.1 uncultured Clostridium sp.
TTTTAGCATTATTATCTTCATCACTAATAGCTACTATTTCACATAGATCATTATTATCTGTGAAATCTAATTTATACCCTACCTTCTTCAATAATGAAATTAATTCTCTTGCTGAAATAAGTGCAGGTGATTTAGAAAATGTTTTATAATAATCATATAAGCCGCTAGCTTCTGATTCAGCTCTTTCCATTAAAGTATCAATATCAAAAGAATTTACTAAGTCAGCGTATGATTCACAATCCAATTGAACAACTGAATTTGGTATGAAAGTAAATATATTGAAAATTAATATTCCAGTATAAACTCTATATAATGATTTTTTAGTAGATAATTCCATTATTACTATTGGCGTGAATGGTTGACTTGGTAAATCAGCATTCTTATCATAGAATACTAATTTCACTATGTCTCCTTTTCCGTCAGCATAGAATTTTCTAGTTTTATTCATTGTAGTAATATCAATTGTGAATTTTTCTAATTTTTCATAAAATTGTTTTTGAGCTTCTTTTGTGTGAGCATCAAATACATCTATTAAGTTATTTCTATCATCTACTATATACACTAATGTATCTTTATCTAAACTAAAATAATCAGGTGTATCTCTTTTTTGCTCATATTTTTCTAGTTGACAATCTCGTAATTGTCTCCATAATTGTTCAGATTTTTTAAATACTTCTTTACTAGTAGCAGGTTTTATGTCTAATTCATAATGTAAATATGTTTCAGCTCCTTTATAAATACTACAATCTTTAATTTCATCATCAGTTTCTAGAATAATATTTCTAGGCGATTCCCAATCTACTGTTTTTGGGTTTAAAGCTTTTCCTATTATTGATTCAAACATTATTTGTCCTCCTTATTTCGATCATTCATAAAATACTTAAAGTCTTCAATTGTACAGTTTTTACATCTAAATTCGTCATCAATTAAAAAACCTTTTGTATGAAATGAATTACATCCTTCACATAATGCAGCTGATTTATATGATACAGGTTGTAAAACACTTTCAGCTGTTCCTATATGTTTCTTTCTAGTTTTTGATTTTAATTCCTTGATTAGATCTTTTTTAGGTTCTGATAATTTTGTGATTTGTTTATCTAATTTTTTATTAAGTTTATCAATATTTTGTTCTATGTCTTTAATAACTTGTTTTCGTTTCTTCACAGGTTTAGATTTCACTTCAATTTCAGATTTAATCTCTTCTGCAGGTTCAACATTATTACAACATTCAATATATTTACAAAGATGATCTTTCACACCATACTCTCTTGCTAATTGTCCTTGACATTGTTCACAGAATGCATCAATATATTTTGTTTTAGTTCTAATTACAAGACCACATTGACTTTTAATTTGTCTTGATAATTTAGAACCTTCTTCAAGATTTGATACAATTTTAATTGTAGTCTTCTTACTTTTCTCAGATTTCTGTGTAGACTTAATAGGTGTATTAGTATTTCTCGCTGCAGGTTCATTCAATTCACCAGTTTCTACTCGTGCAGCTATAGGTGATATAACTACAGAATTATCTTGAATATATAAAGATAATTCATCTCCAGATTTAAAATTAAGTTTTTGACAGATATCT
>CAZLOP010000381.1:0-1582 GCA_964561205.1 uncultured Clostridium sp.
TATCTAATACGCTTCTAGGATGATTTTTAAACGTAAATACCATACTTTTCCCATTTTTATTTTTTGCAATTTCTACAGCTTTTTTTATTAATGATATATGTCCTCTATGAAGCCCATCAAAACTTCCAAGAGCTACATAATTATCACTTTTTAATATTTCTTCACAATAATTTTCTATAACAATCATGATATACTCCAATTATTTAAACAAGCAATTTTACTATTTTGAATCCTTGTTCATCCTGCTTTCCAAGTCCTATAAAAAAATCATTATCATCATATACCCTGTATAAAACATCTTTATCACACTTCATATCTGTAAGACGTTTATCAAATACTTTTACTCCATTTATAAGTAACTTTGTAAATGAATTTTTAACAATAAACTTAGGATAGAATTTTAATGCATCCTCTATTGAGATAATATTGCTTTCAATATTTTCTCCATTTAATTCTTCAATATTAATGCTATTTTCTTCTTCAAAAATAGAAGTCCTGCTTCTTTTTAGTTTTGTCATTACTGCTCCACACTTAAGCTTTTCACCTATATCATAACAAAGACTTCTTATATATGTACCTTTACCACAGGTTACCGTCATTGTAACATATGGTAAGTCTATGTTTATGGCATATATTGACTTTATATTAATTTTACGTCCTTTTCTTTCTACTTCAATACCTTTTCTTGCAAGCTCATATAATCGGACACCATTCTGTTTTAAAGCACTATACATTGGTGGTACTTGATAATACTCACCAACAAAAGATTCTATTGTATCCCTAACCTGATTTTCTGTAATGTTTGAAGTATCATATTCATTTATTACCTTTCCTTCAAGGTCATAAGTATCAGTTTTTATACCAAGTTTAAACTCTACTTTATATTCCTTATCACTATCCATTATATAATCTATAATTTTTGTTCCTTTCCCTACTGCTACTGGAAGAACTCCTTCAGCCATAGGATCAAGGGTGCCAGTGTGTCCTACTTTTTTCATATGAACTGTTTGTTTTACTTTTCGAACTACATCAAAAGATGACATCCCTTTATTTTTAAATATATTTAATATTCCATCCATATACTTATCACCTATAACAAATTCTTATCATCCAATTCTTTTCTTAGTTCTTTTAACACTTCGTTTTCTGCACACTCTAGGGAAATATCTTTTATCATTCCTCCAGCAGCTTTTGTATGTCCTCCACCGCCAAATACTTCAGCAACTTTTCTAACATCAACATTATTTTTTGATCTTAAGCTTAATTTAACACCTTCATCTACTTCTTTAAGAAAAAGTGCAGCTTCAACACCCTTGATGCCAAGTCCCATATTAATAACATCTGATGTATCACATTTTACTAAATTTAATTGTTCTAAAGCCTGTTTTGTCACCTTTAACACTGCTGCTTTTTCATTAAGTTCAAGCTTAAGATTACTCAAAACAGCACCTATAAGCTTAATTTTTTCATAAGGTTTGTTATCAAATAAAAGACTATGAATTTCTGCATTGTTAATTCCACATTTTATTAATTCACTTACTATTTTATGTGTTCTTTCTGTAACATTTGAATGTCTAAAAGA
>CAZLOP010000382.1:0-1578 GCA_964561205.1 uncultured Clostridium sp.
ATTAAATATAGTATGTCAAGTATTTAATTGGAATTTTTTCATGTCTTTATCCTGAAACTTTCACCTGTTCGCTTGTTTTATAAATCTACTTATTATATAATTTTAACAGGAACATTTGATGTGAGTGTCGTCCTCCAATCTTGAGAAAGAAAGGAGGGATACAATGAAAAAAAGAACTTTTATAATAAAAGTCCTTCGTCTTATTGCTATCATTTTATTACTCCTTACCTTATTGGTAATAGCAATAAAAATATGACACTCTTTCATCTCTGATTGAGTGTCAATACTAAGTTTTTTAGAGGCGACATTCACTTACAGAATTGAATGTTCCTCTTTTTTTATTTTATGCAAGTTTTCTTACTTACATACTAATAATAACATAATTTATTGATATTGTCAAAAAATTATCTCGATATATTTTATTGTCTTCTAATCCTTTTTGCCCATGTTGAATAAGTTTTTATCTCTACAATGTTTCAAAATACGTTGCATTCTATCATCTGCTTTAGCATATATATCATTTTCAAATACAATTCCTCTTTCTCTAAAAGGCGTATAAAATTCTCTTATTTGACCATAATTAAACTCCCAAATAAACTCTCCACGATAAATACTTCTTTCATTATTATACATGCCATAACCATCTTCATCTACGGCAGTATAGAACATAGTTCTACCATCTTTATTAGTTTTTTTGATAACATCACTGCGACCTGCAACATTTCTTATATATTCTAAAACGTGTGCATCATCTAAAGGTATCCCTTTAATTATACAATGATTTTTTAAATCTTCTGGGGTATCAAAATAACTTCATATATACCATATAATCTCATTTCAGGTAATGGAATTTCAGTTAATGGATTAATATTTTTTGGTTCACCATCTATAAATCTTTTTAAAGCACTTGCACCTTTTTTTAAACTTTCTTCGCTAAACATTCCTGTATCCATATAATAAACCTCCCTCAATCACTTTGATTATATCATGTTTTCCATCTATTTAATATACCTTTGCCTAAATTTCTAAGTCAAAAACATCTTTGACTTTTTATGTAGTTTTCTAGTTCATTTATCTTATTTTTTTTACTTAAATTATTGATATAGATTTCATTAGAGTAGTTAAAAGCAAGAAATACATTATTATTGATTATTATTTTATGTGGCTCAATATAACTTAAATTAGTCTTATCTACTTTTCTAATACTACCATTTATAATAGTTGGAGTAGTATTACAAAAATCACATATAATTTCTAACCTCTTTCTTAAAGCTTCTTCTACATCAATTTCTTTCTTGATAATATTTATCATAGACACTAACCTTTCTTATGATTTTTTCTAAACAAAAAAAATCAATCATTTCGATTGATTTCTATATATCAAAGTTCAAATAGTTCGAACAGATTCGTCAATGGTGCGGGTAAAGGGACTTGAACCCCCACGGATTAATCCACTAGATCCTAAGTCTAGCGCGTCTGCCAATTTCGCCATACCCGCATAAAAAAATGGTGGACCCTGTAGGACTCGAACCTACGACCGACCGGTTATGAGCCGGTTGCTCTAACCAACTGAGCTAA
>CAZLOP010000383.1:0-1574 GCA_964561205.1 uncultured Clostridium sp.
GGGTCAAGTGATGATGTGGGCTGTTCATCTGATGTTTTAAAGGTATGGTATTTAATTCTAATGGTTGAATTACTAGGAAATGTATCTCCTTTTTCAAAAGAAACATTGCCTTGAATAGATACAGATTCAACAGCTCCATTTTTGTGCAAAAGATCATACTTTAGATCTGCATCTGGCTCTAGCAAAATATTTGTGAAACCATCTTTTTTTAATTTTTTCTGAATTTCTAAATACTGTTGATTCTTCATCTCTTTTGAAGACTGAGTAACTTTTATGTCAACAGGAGCAGTTGAAGCAGAAGCACTAGGTTTAGGACTCTCTTTTAAATCATGATAGGTAATTACTACTTTTGCATTTTGGCTTACCCATTCTCCTTTCTTGCAATTATCATTGCCATCAATTGTAATCAATTCAACTTCGCCAACCACTGCTGGAAAGCCACTATCATCATTTAAGTCACGATCAATCTTTGTCTGTACTGATTTAAAGCCTGCCTTTTCAAAGACTGGTACGACATCCTTATAATTGTAATTTAATAGTTCTTCTGTATTTTGAGAAAGCTTAATTTCAGAAGGATGTAAGGATTGGTCGATTTCATTCCTCTTTAACAACAAAATACATCCTACAGACACCAATAAGATAATCAAAATAATTACAAGTGGCCTTTTTGAATTAGGATTCTTATAAGAATGCTTTGAAGCAACTTGTTTAATATCAGAGCTTTTACAATAAGGACAACAGTTACGGTATTGATCAGATTTAAATTCTTTGCCGCAATGTGAACACTTGTAGATATAATTGCTCATATTATTCGCCTTTAACTCTTATATCTACTTTATAGCCAGGTGCAGCATTTGATATTATTTCTGTTATTAAATCTTTAGCATGGCTTTCAGCATTTTCTTTTAATTGATCGGTATCAGCTTCTTTCTCAAAATCATCTTCAGCAGAAGCAATTGCCTGTGGAACAGACTCTTTCTCGTCTGTTAGCAATGAATTTTTACTGTCAATAAATTCGATTGAGTCTGGATCAATTACTGGTTTGTTTAGTTTTGCTTTAGGAATTACAACATTCACAGTTTGAGTTAAATGATTTACATTGATACTATCAATAACTTCATTCATATCTACATATGCAGTCACTGATCCCTGATAATACATATAATAAGCAACTTTATTAAGGAATGGTATTGATCCATTTTCATAATGAACCAGACCATTATACGAAAGCTTTTGTGTGGTTAATTCTCCTAAATCTTCGAGCTTTCCACCAACATATTTATTGGTGATTGTAGGCTCATCG
This sequence comes from uncultured Clostridium sp., assembly GCA_964561205.1. Taxonomy (GTDB): domain Bacteria; phylum Bacillota; class Clostridia; order Clostridiales; family Clostridiaceae; genus Clostridium. The sequence continues at coordinate 1,304 of CAZLOP010000383.1, forward strand.
TCATTTCCAAGAAGCCAATCCCAAAAATTTATGAATCCCTTTTTAATGCCACCAACGGCAGTAAATAAAATGAATGCAACAATGACACCAACAATGATTCCAGTCAATAATGATCTTGTGGATGGCTTTGCATGAGCAACACGATCTACATTCTTATCGAACTTATTAAACTCCTCATTGAAACTGGTATTCATTTCATCAGTATCATCTAAATCATGTGTTTTCCTAGACATATCATATTCCCCTTAAAAATGATTGCTTTTCTTAATTA
>CAZLOP010000384.1:0-1571 GCA_964561205.1 uncultured Clostridium sp.
ATATTAAACTGCCGCTTCAAAGAATGAAATATGATGATGCTATAAACTATTATGGTTCTGATAAACCTGATTTAAGATTTGGTATGGAAATAAATGATATTAGTGAAATATTTAAAAATACTGAATTTGGTGTATTCAAATCAGTTTTAGAAGATAGTGGAATTATTAACGCAATAATAGTAAAAGATGCTGCTGATAAATATTCAAGAAAAGATTTAGATAAACTAACTGATTATGTAAAAACTTACAAAGCATCTGGACTCGCATATTTAAAATTTAATGATGAAATTACTGGGAGCATTTTAAAAGTTTTATCTGATAATGAAATTACAGATATTATAAATAGATTACAAATTAAAAAGAATGATTTACTATTAATTGTTTCTGGTAAGAAAAGTATAGTTAAAAACGCTTTAGGGGCATTAAGATGTAAAATTGCTAAAGATTTAGATTTAATAAATAAAGATGATTACAAATTATTATGGGTAACTGATTTTCCTTCTTTTGAATGGAGCGACGAAGAAAATCGATTTATGGCTTGTCACCATCCATTTACAGCGCCAAAAGATGAGGACATAGAAAAATTAATAACTGACAAAGCAAACTGTTATAGTAAAGCATATGACATGGTTATTAACGGATATGAAGCTGGTGGAGGATCAATTCGTATTCATAATGAAGAAGTTCAGCAAAAAATGTTTGAAGCATTAGAACTTACTGAAGAACAAATAAATGAAAAATTCGGATGGTTTGTAGAAGCTTTAAAATATGGAACACCACCTCATGGAGGACTTGCATTCGGACTTGATAGACTGGTAATGCTTTTAACAAATACAGAAAATATTCGTGATGTAATAGCATTTCCTAAAACTGCATCTGCATCATGTTTAATGAGTGAATGTCCAGGGAATGTAGATGAAAATCAATTAAGAGAATTAAATATAGAATTGAAAGGAGAATAATTATGTATTTAAAAGAATTATATAAAGATATCGATAAATATTTAGATAAAGAAAGTACTTTAAAAGGCTGGATAAGAAGTCAACGTAAACAAAAAGAATTTGGATTTATAGATTTTTCTGATGGCACTTGTTTTGAACATATTCAAATAGTATATGATAATACTTTAGAAAATTTTGATGAAATAAATAATTTTCATTTTGGGTCTTCAATTGAAGTAGTAGGAACATTAATTAAATCTGAAGGTAACAAACAAGCTTATGAAGTAAAAGCTACTAATGTTAAACTTCTAGGTGATTGCGATGAAAAATATCCATTACAACCTAAAAGACATACAAAAGAATTCTTAAGAGAAATAGCTTATTTAAGACCTAGAACAAATTTATTCCAAGCAGTATTTAGAGTAAGAAGTGTTGCTGCTCATGCAATCCATACATATTTCCAAGATAATGGTTATTTATATGTACATACACCCCTAATTACTACTGCTGATTGTGAAGGTTCGGATCAAATGTTTAAATTAACTACATTAGACATGGATAATTTAAAAATAACTGATGGTAAATGTGATTTTTCTGATGATTTATTTGGAAAAAAATCTTTTATTACCG
>CAZLOP010000385.1:0-1568 GCA_964561205.1 uncultured Clostridium sp.
ATCCCGATATTGTCATGTAGGTTGAATATAATAAGCTTAGCGCACATCTCAGGAACTTCTATGGTTAAATTATATCACATTATTTTATTAATGCAACTGTATTATAATTACAAATTTATACTATACTTCATAATCATTTAAAGTTTCTTCCAAATCTATCTCACAATCCAAATCACATACTGCTGCTATAAATTCACAATATTCGTTTGCTCCATTAAGCATTCCAAGATTCTTATATTTAGATTCTATTTCAAATTCATCCATAAGTTCTTCTAAAATGGATTCAACATTATCTAATGCAATATCATTTAAATATGGAGAATAATATTCTGCAAACCATTCATCACTTTCAGCTTCAAAGTCACTTTCTTCATTAGCATAACTTTTTGCAGCACTTTTTTCATCATTATCAAAATCATAATAAAATTTTATTAACGAAACATCACCATCATTTTTTATTTCTTCTGCTTCACATAAACCATTATCTTCTAAAAAATCAATTATATCAGAAATGTTCACTACTTTGTCACCTCACATTTAATATAATAATTTTTTGTATTCTTTCTTAATTGCTTCAAACTCTTTATCATCTTCAACTAAATTTAATTCTTCTTTTCCATCTTTTTTATCTATTCTGAATGCAAACATATCATCACTATTACCTTTCACTGGTGATAATAATAAATACCTTATTTTATCTAAATATATTTCAGCTATTGCTTCAAAATCAACTTTATTTCCATTTTCATCTTTAAAAGACATTATTTCCTTTTCTTCCATCTATTCCACCTCTTTTAATGTGTATATCCAAATTTATTATATGATATTTATTTCTTTTGTCTATAGTTTCTTACAGAAAAATCTATAAATTTAATTTACAGAACTTTCCATCAGAATTATAAAACATAGTATAAAAAGAAGCCATGGAAATTTTCCCATGACTTCAAAATTATCCAGTTTTTATATTTAAGCTGCTTTGGAAGTATTGAATTCGCCAAAGGCATCATAAATTTCTTTATTTCTTGCTTTTGCAACTGCTTTAACTATTACATATGCAATTACACTGTCTGCAGTATGATGTAAAATTGTTCCTACTGCTGTAACAATCAGAAGCTGATAAATATTAAAGCCTACAAAAGGTATTACAACTAATGCCTCTAACAATCCATGTATTGGTGCTGTTATTGCTGCTGCCTTAATATAACTTCTATTTCTTATAATCATTTGTGCCCCTATATAACCAACCACTATATGAGTTGCAGCTCTTGCTACTACTGGAGCTGGTGTTCCTGATACTAAAAATCCTACTGTTGATCCTATTCCTACTATTACTGCAACAAATGGTGAAATCAGCATTGAAAGCATCATTGGTACATGTGAAGCAAGTGTTGCTGAAAATGGTGGAATATAGATTTTTAAAAATCCAAATTGTATAGGTATTATAATTGCAAGCGCTGTAAGTAATCCAGCATAAACCATCTGTTTAATTTTATTATTCATGTTTATCCCCCTTGATAAGTACTGTATATACACTAGTATACATCTTAAGCAACTTTTTGTAAAGCACT
>CAZLOP010000386.1:0-1562 GCA_964561205.1 uncultured Clostridium sp.
TGAATCAGATTCTATTAGAGATGTAATTTTATTCCCTACAATGAAACCACAAGATAAATAAATTTCATTGAATTTTCACATAAAAGGCTTAAAAAGTCTTTTTTTTGACATTTTTTTGAAGTATAATTATATGTAGGAGGTAGGGTATAATGAAAAAATTATTCAAAGAGAATGATTTAGTTAAAGTTGTAACTATTGCATTACTTGTTACTTTAGTTCTTACTTGGGTAATTCCTGGTGGTTCATTTGCTGGAACTACATTTAATGATTCGGGATTAGTTCGTATCGGACTTACTGAAGCATCTTTGAGTGTAGTCTATGCTGTAAGTTTTTTCTTACAACAAATAGTATTTGTTCTAGTACTTGGAGCATTCTATGGAATTATAACACTAACTAATGGTTATAAAGAATTAGTAGCAAAATGCGCAAAATTTGTTAAAGGAAAGGAAATACCGGTTGTATTAATAACATCTCTATTAATTGCAGTATATACTTCAATTTCTTCACAAGTATTTGCAGCAATGATATTTATTCCATTTATTATTACTGTATTACTTAGAGCAAATCTTGATAAGAAAACTGCTTTTGTAGCGACTTTCGGTTCAATATTTATTGGTATGGTTGGTGCTACATATGGTACTGAAGGATTCTATTACTTCAATTATTATATGGGAACCGATTTAACAACAAGTATTGGTATGAGATTTGGTATACTTGCTATTGCTTATGTATTATTTAGTATTTTTAATGTATTAAATATTAAGAAAGTATTATCAGGTAAAAAAGTTGATGAATCTAAAGAAGATAAATTTGCTGTTGAAAAATCTTCTAAAAAGAAAGTTAAAGTATGGCCAATTGTATTATTATTAGCAGTTGTTGCTATTTATACTGTTTTAGGATATGTAAGATGGGAAGAACAATTTGAAATCACTTGTTTTTCAGAATTCCATACTTGGTTAACAGGATTAAAACTTGGAGAACATACAGTAATTTCATATTTGTTAGGAGGAGCATTGCCATTTGGTACATGGGAATTATATTCAATTTTCTCAGTATTATTAATTGTTGCATTAATTGCAGTAATTATATATAAAATTTCATTAGATGATATCATTGAAGGAATAAGTAACGGATTATCAAAAATGGCTAAACCTGTTATGTTAATGGTATTAGGTTATGCAATTTTTGTAATTATTTATTGGTCTCCAATCATACCAACTATTACTAACTGGATTGTAAGTGATAAATTTAATTTATTCTTAACTACAATTTCATCATTTATTTCTTCAATATTTGTTGCAGATTTTGGCTATGTTGGATATTCAGTTGGATCTTTCCTAACATCTGCTTATGCAGACAATATGAAACAAGTTCTTGTAATTTATCCTGCAATGCATGGATTCGTGCAAATGATTGCTCCTACAAGTGTAATCTTACTTGCCGGATTAAGCTATACTGGAATTAGTTACAAAGAATGGATAAAACACATTTGGAAATTTATCTTATCATTATTAGTAGCGTTAATTATATTATTTGCACTAATATAACATTGAATTACACTA
>CAZLOP010000387.1:0-1559 GCA_964561205.1 uncultured Clostridium sp.
TATTTGATTATACAAGAAAAATAGTATAAAATATGTATTGTTAAATAATAATGCAGTGAAGAGAAGAGTAATAAAACAGACATTCCATAAGAGAGCTGATGTTTTGCTGAAAGTCAGTGTTTGAAAGTTTTATGAAGATGGTCTTAGAGCAGATTTTCTGAGTTTTATGTTTAAGGTTAGGAAAGTACGGCAGCAACCGTTATATTGCAGAGTGATGATAGTCACTTAGTGAGTTATTTATTGTGAAGTAAATAAAAAGTAGAGTGGTAACACGTATAATACGTCTCTATATAGGTTTTAATATACCTATATAGAGATTTTTTATTATAAAATTAATTAAGAGAAGAACATAATTAAATAGAAATAAATTATGAAATTACTAAAGGGAGGAACACATAAATGTGTAAAGATTGTAAAAAACCATTTTATATTACAACACCAATTTATTATCCATCAGCCAATCTTCATATAGGAAATACATACACTACAGTAGCAGCTGATGCAATTGCAAGATTCAAAAGACTTACAGGATATGATGTAATGTTTTTAACAGGTTCTGATGAACATGGTCAGAAGATTCAAAGAAAGGCAGAAGAAAAAGGAGTAACTCCAAAGGAATTTGTTGATGAAATAGTAGCAGGTATTAAAGACCTTTGGAAAATTATGAATATAAGCTATGATAAATTTATAAGAACTACAGATGATTATCATGTTAAGGTTGTTCAGGATATATTTAAAAAATTATATGATCAGGGAGATATTTATAAAAGTTCTTATGAAGGATGGTATTGCACTCCATGTGAATCTTTCTGGACTGATACACAGTTATTAGAAGGAGGTTTATGCCCTGACTGTGGAAGACCAGTAGAAAAATCAAAAGAAGAAGCATATTTCTTCAAAATGAGTAAATATGCAGACAGATTAATTGAATATATAGAGGAGCATCCACATTTTATTCAGCCAGAATCAAGAAAAAATGAAATGCTTAATAACTTCTTAAAACCAGGATTACAGGATTTATGTGTTTCAAGAACAAGCTTTGACTGGGGGATTCCAGTAACTTTTGATGAAAAACATGTTGTATATGTATGGATTGATGCATTATCAAACTATATAACTGCACTTGGATATGGTCAGGAAAATACTGAAAAGTATGATAAATACTGGCCTGCGGATGTGCATTTAATAGGTAAGGATATTTTAAGATTCCATACTATTTACTGGCCAATAATGTTAATGGCATTAGGCTTACCACTTCCAAAGCAGGTATTTGGTCATGGATGGCTTCTTGTTGATGGTGGTAAAATGTCTAAATCTAAAGGAAATGTTGTAGATCCAGTTGTTTTAGTTAACCAATTTGGTACAGATTCAGTAAGATATTATCTTTTAAGGGAAATACCATTTGGTGCAGATGGATTATTCAACAATGAGATATTTATAAAGAAGATAAATTCAGATTTATGTAATGATTTAGGAAACCTTTTATCAAGAACAGTTGCAATGATTGAAAAATATTTTGATGGAGTAATTCCATCTCAAGCTGAAAGTGGAGATTTTGA
>CAZLOP010000388.1:0-1550 GCA_964561205.1 uncultured Clostridium sp.
TATAACTCTTTCTATAGGTGATATGGATTATGGAATTGATATTGATTTACTTATAGGTTTAGATGTCTTAAAAACCCTTAATGCTGATATCAATTTAAAAGACATGAAGCTGTCATTCAATTAAATAGCTTATACTGGCCCATAAGGCTTTAATATATTCGCCCCTTATAGAATATTATTAAAACTTATAGGAGGTCACACAATGGCTAAAACAATATATAAAAAGAAAATTAAAAATGGAAAAGAATATTATTTTTATAGATTAAGACATGAAAACTTAAAAAATCCTAAGGATATTTATGCAAAAACAGTAAAAGAACTTGAAGCTAAAATCAGAGATATTAAATATAATCTTGAACATGATATTGTAAATAATAAAAAATGTTTTGAAACTTTCTTCACTGACTGGCTTTTTGATGTACATTTTTCACATCTTAAACCATCAACAAAAGAAAATTATGAGGGTGTTTACAGAATGTATGTCAAAAACAGTTCCCTTTCTAAAATTAAAGTTAAGGACTTAAAGTTAATTGACATACAAAAATTTTATAATAACTTAGTATCTAATGGATGTACTATCATCAGAATAAAGAATATTCACAAAATTATACGACCATTTATTAGATACTTATATAACAATAATATAATCATAAAAGATTTTTCAGCATCTATAGTCTTACCAAAAGAAGATGAGAAAACAAAGTTGGAAAAGGAAAATAAAATAATTCCATTTACACTAGAAGAAGAAAAGAAATTCCTTGAAGCAATTAAAGGGCATCATTTAGAAATGCTTTTTGCTACAGCTCTATACAGTGGATTAAGGCAAGGTGAGTTATTTGCTCTTACCTGGGATGATATTAATTTTGAAAAAACTTATATTGATGTAAATAAAACATATAAATATATTGCAGATGTGTCACGAGATGGTCGTTCTAGTGGTCACAGTTCTATACAAACACCTAAGACATCTAAAAGTATAAGAAAAGTTCCTATACCTCAATTTCTTGTTAAAATGCTATTACAATATAGAAATGAGCAAAGATTGCAAAAAATAAAATATGCAGATGTATATCAAGATAATAACCTTGTATTCTGTAACAAATTAGGTGCATATTTAGTGGATAGTACTGTAGCACGTCAATATAAAAATATTTTAAAAAATAACCACATACCTACAAGAAAGTTTCATGATATGAGACATACATTTGCTACAAGATTATTCGAACTAGGAGAAGAACCAAAAACAGTCCAGGAGCTTTTAGGACATAGTACAGTATCTATTACACTTAATACTTATACTCATGTATTAGAATCAGTTAAGCAAAATGCTATATCAAAACTTGATAAGCTTCAGACCATGCTGAAATAAAAAAAAATCCTCTTTTTTGCCTTTATAAAAAGTTATAAGGGGCAAAAAAGAGGGCAAAACTATTTTATATAATTATTAATTAACTGCTATGTTAGTAATTAAGCCATTTCTCGAATGTATTTTTTATTATTCTTCCCAACCTTCTGGGAATTCAGCGTTGTGGTAAACTTCTTGAACGTCG
>CAZLOP010000389.1:0-1549 GCA_964561205.1 uncultured Clostridium sp.
TTGATCTTTGTAAATTTACAAATGAAAAAGGAAAAGAAACATATGCTTATATTGCAAAAGTATTAAAGGAATGTACAGCAAAGGAAATTGCAGAAAGAAAGGATGAACTATCTATTCATCTTATGTCTTCAGGAAAATATTGTCTTTGTCTTGAATGGGTATCAGTATTTTAGAGAATATAAATATGATAAAGTCAACTATTATAAATACTCAATCAAAAATATACTTGTTTCCAAATTATCCTTCAGGTAGCTTTGGATTCTATGATGTTATAGAACATTACACAGAAGATTCTAATTGGAGAACATGTACAGAATTGAAAAATGTTCTTGAACATACATATTTTTCTTTATCTAATATTGAGAGTATAATATTTGATAAAAGAAAGAATAAATTGTTTGTTTCCTTTATAAACAATGATGTGAAAGGTATAAAAGACATAGAAATAAAAACAGATTGTAATAAGATTGCTCTTTCTATGTTTAATGAGAATGGAAATATAATATATAGAATCTATAGTGAATATAATAACGTCTATGATTTAAAAGATATATTTGATGATTTCTATAATATAGAAAATTTATATCAAAAAGGAGTTATAATTGCTTTAAATGGAAATGCATATCAAGTATCAAGATTGATGAATTTCTATAACTATGATGAACTGCTGAAAATGATTAATTTAGATGAAGATTAACAAGCAATTTTAATCTGGTAACATTTTTATTATCTAACTGCCTAATACTCAGTTATATAATTTATTTTCAGGTATTGTTTGACATACTGTTTTAATAGTAGTAATTTTGTGGCATGAGAGTACTCTTAGAACAATAATTACTAACTATTAAAATTTTATTATTATGTCAAGTGACAATGGTGTTTTTGTTTTCCCTGATGCAATGAAGCAGGCAGCATCAGCTATAGATCCTAATCTACTTTTAGCTCTTCAGAATGGAGGAGGATTTGGTAATAATAACTGGATATGGATATTCTTCCTATGGATGATATGGGGAGGAAATTGGAATGGTAATGGCTTTGGTAATAATAATGGTACAGGTTATCTTGCTAATCAGATGAGTAATGATGCAGGTAGAGACCTGTTACTTCAGGCTATAAATGGTAGAGCTGATGCAGCTCAGCAACTTGCTACTATTACTAATACTTCTATAGGACAGGTGCAAGCTGCTATTAATACTTTACAGTCATCTATTCAGACTGTAGGTAGCCAAGTTGGTATGAGTGGCTTGCAGGTACAAAATGCTATACAGAGTGGCAATGCAGCACTTAGTCAGCAACTTTGTCAGTGCTGCTGTGAAAACAGGCTTGCAATATCTAATCAGACTAATGCTATTCAGTCAAATCTTACAAGTAATCATTCTGCTGCTACTTTACAGGCTGCTCAAAATCAAGCTGCATTACAGCTTCAGGCCTCTGAGAAGGCTGCTGCTGACCAGTTGGCAATGGCTAACCAAACTAATCAACTTGGTAGTCAAGCTGACAGAAATACACAAAATATTCTTGGTGCCATACAAACACAGAATGCAATGCT
>CAZLOP010000390.1:0-1547 GCA_964561205.1 uncultured Clostridium sp.
TTTTGCAAAACTTAAATCATTAGCTACATCACATGCTGTAATAGTTACAGTTTTAAGTATTTCATCTCGTGATTCATTAGCTATAATTTCACTTATAACTTTTATCATTTCTGAACCAACTTTTTTTGATTTTAAACTTGACATAATTACCTTTTAACCTCTACCATTTCATAATTTTCTAATATATCACTTTCTTTGATATCACTATAATTTTCTAAAGTGATACCACATTCAAATCCTTTTTTTACTTCTTTAACGGTATCTTTTTCTCTCTGAATAGATGCTATTTTCCCATCATGAATTACAATTCCATCCCTAATCACTCTAACGCTAGCACCATTTTTCATAATACCATCTGTCACTAAAACTCCTGCAATATTTCCAACTTTAGAAAATTTAAATATTTTTTTAATTTCTGCTGAACCAAGAATTTTTTCTTCAAATTCAGGATCAAGCATTCCTTTCATCGCTAATTCCATTTCTTCTACAGCTTTATAAATTATTGTGTAAAGTCTTATATCAACATTATATTCTTTAGCTACTTCTTTTGTAATATTTGAAGGAATTACATTAAATCCAATGATAATGGCATTAGATGCATTTGCTAGTACCACATCACTTTCAGTAATTGTTCCTATACCAGATCTAATTACTTTGATTCTTACACCTTCAACATCAATTTTTTCTAAAGCATTTTTAACCGCTTCTTCACTTCCTCTAACATCTGCTTTTAATACAACGTTAATTTCTTTTTGACCAGCGTTGATTTTAGCAAACAAATCATCTAAAGAAAGCACTTCTTTTTTATTTTTATTTTCTTTTAATATATTTAATCTTTTTCCAGCAATATTTTTAGCTTCTGCCTCTGTTTCGAACGCCATGAATTTATCACCAGCTACTGGATTATCAGATAAACCTGTAATTTCTACTGGTGTAGAAGGGCCTGCTTCAACAATAGATTCTCCTCTATCATTTTTCATAGTTCTTACTTTACCAAATGCAGTACCGACAACTATTGGATCTCCAAGTCTTAAAGTACCATTTTGAATAAGAATTGAGGCAATTCCTCCGATGTTTTTATCGACTTTTGATTCAATTACTGAACCAACTGCATATCTATTTGGATTTGCCTTTAAATTATTCATTTCACTTATCAAAATAATTGTTTCTAATAAGTTTTCAATTCCTTCACCAGTATATGCTGAAATATTTACATACGGAATATCTCCACCCCATGCTTCTGGAGTAATACCAATTTCTGCCATTCCTGTCATTATTCTTTCAACGTTTGCTTCTGGCTTATCAATTTTATTAACAGCAACAATTATAGGAACGTTTGCAGATAGTGCATGATCTACAGCTTCTTTAGTTTGTGGCATTACACCATCATCCGCCGCTACAATTATAATAACTATATCCGTTACACTCGCTCCTCTTGCTCTCATTTCTGTAAATGCGGCATGTCCTGGAGTATCAATAAACGTAATTTTTTCTCCATTGTGTTCAACTTGATATGCTCCAATATGTTGAGTTATTCCACCAAATTC
>CAZLOP010000391.1:0-1545 GCA_964561205.1 uncultured Clostridium sp.
ATACAAAAGGTTCCAAAACTTGCTTTTGGGTTCTTTTGCATAACTACAATTTTTTAACGTATTGAACTTTTTAAGTTGCTAAAGCCTCTATTTACATAACTTTTTATTAAATAAACAGTTTATAATTTCCTATACGTTAAAAAAAAGACCTAGAATATATCTAAGTCTTTCTATAATAATTTAAAAATTAATGTTTCTTCTGTCTTCTTAAAAATACTGGAATATCTAAATCATCTAATTCATAAGCTGAACTGCTTACCTGTGGTTTTTCTTCTGGCTGAGTTACTGTTGCAGCTGCAGCAACTTCTTCAGCTACTTCATTTACAATTTTTTCTTCTTTTACTACAGATGTTTCTTTTGCTGCAGGCTTACTTTCAAAACCAGTAGCAATAACTGTAATTCTTATTTCTTCCTTTAATGATTCATCAATTACTGCTCCAACAATTATATTAGCATCAGGATCAACTGCTTCTCTAACAACATCTGCTGCATCATATACTTCTAATGCACCAAGATCTGCTCCACCTGTAAAGTTAATTATTACATCTGTAGCACCATCTATTGATGTTTCTAAAAGCGGAGATGAAATAGCCTGTTTAACTGCATCCTGAGTTCTAGTTTCTCCTTTACCAAAACCAACACCCATATGAGCTAAGCCTTTATCTAACATAACTGCCTTAATATCAGCAAAGTCAGCATTAATTACACCTGTAATTGTAATTAAGTCAGATATGGCCTGAACGCCTTGTCTTAATACTTCATCTGCTAACTTGAATGAATCAAGAAGAGTTGTTTTTTTGTCAGCCATTGTTAACAGCCTTTCATTAGGAATAATAACTAAAGTATCAACTTTCTCCTTTAAGTTTTCTATTCCCATTTCAGCATGTCTCATTCTTCTTTTTCCTTCAAATGGAAATGGCTTTGTAACAACACCTACAGTTAAAATATCCATAGATTTAGCAATTTCTGCAACTACTGGTGCTGCGCCTGTACCTGTACCACCGCCCATTCCAGCAGTAATAAATACCATATTAGCACCTTTTATAGCTGCTGTAATTTCCTCACGGCTTTCTTCGGCAGCTTTCTTTCCAATCTCAGGATCAGCGCCTGCACCAAGTCCTTTAGTTAATTTTTCACCTATTTGAATTTTTTGATTAGCATTTGAAAGAAGTAGTGCCTGCTTATCTGTGTTAATTGCTATGAACTCTACATTCTTTAATCCCTCAACTATCATTCTGTTAACGGCATTGCTCCCACCACCGCCACAACCAATTACTTTTATATTGGTTAATTCTTGGATATCTGAATCAAAATCTAACAAAATAATTCCTCCCTTTAAAAAATCTTTCCTAAAAGAGTTTTCATTTTATCTACAATAGAACTCTTCTCTTCATTTTCATTGTCATTGTCATTCAACAGAAATTCTGCTTCATTTTTCTTTGTATGAACTTGTTCAACCATTTGAGTGTTATCATTATCCCCTATTAGTTTTAATCTATCATACACATCTTTTGCCAAAGCCAAAGATGTTATATTTTCTGAATT
>CAZLOP010000392.1:0-1540 GCA_964561205.1 uncultured Clostridium sp.
AGCTATCTATTTATGCAAAAGAAAACGGCATAGATATAAAATTTATAGGTATTCCAAAAACTATTGATAATGATTTAAAATACACTGATCATACACCAGGGTTTGGAAGTGCAGCTAAATTTATAGGAACTACAGTATTAGAAACCTTTTTAGATTCATCAGTATATACAAATAATGGTATATTTATATTGGAAACAATGGGACGTGATACTGGATGGCTTGCTGCTTCAGCTTGTTTGGCAAGATTAAATAATAAACCAGTTGCTGATTTTATATATCTTCCAGAAATAGCATTTGATGAAGAAAAGTTTTTAAGAGATGTGCAAAAAAGATTTGAAGAAAATAATAAAGTATATATAGTAGTTTCAGAAGGAATAAGAAATGCAGACGGAAAATTCATATCAGAACTTGAAAGTTCTGAACAGGATAAATTTGGTCATGCACAGCTTGGTGGCGTTTGCACCTATTTAAAGAATTTAATAATAGAAAGAGGAATTACTACACGAGTAAAAGCCCTAGAGCTTGGAATACTCCAAAGATGTTATATGCATTGTGCGTGAGATATTGATTTAAAATATTCATATTATGTTTGTAAATGTGCATATAAATTTGCTGTTGCAGGTGAAACTGGAAAGATGGTATGCATAAATAGAAATAGTGATTTTCTTTATGAAGTATCATATTCATTAGTAGATACTGGAAAAATAGCAAACCAGGTTAAGTATTTTCCAACTGAATGGATAAATGAAGAGGGTAATTTTGTTACTGAAGAAGCATATGATTATTTAAGGCCATTAATTAAAAACATGCCAGAGTTAGCCTTTGAGGGTAATCTTCCTAAGTATAAGGTTTTTAATTTATAATATAAGGTATAATAGTTTGGTAAATAAAAAATGATAGACATGTACAGAATTTTAATAAAGGAAATTCTAATTACAAGTCTATCATTTTTTTCTTACAATTTGGGTTTTATCTTTACAGAATCAGATATATCATTAATAGTGTTTAAAAATATATTTACTTCGCTTAAAGTATTATATGGAGCAAAACTTACACGTATCATACCTGGCATATTTTGGGAAGAGTCTGTAAGAAAAGCTTCTGCTTCTAATTCAGACAGGCTCATAAGTCTTCTGCAGTAAGGATGAGCGCAAAACCATCCATGTCTTACAGAAATTCCTTTTCTTTTAGCAAGTATTTCAGCCACATCTCTATGATACATATTTTTTATATTGAAAGTGCAAATTCCAAGTCTGTCATCCATAAATTCTATATCACCATAATTAATTACATTAGGTATACTGCTTAACCCATTTATTGTTGCTTTAAGGAGTTTGTCTTCATGAGATTGTATAAAGTCATAGCTTAATGAATTAATAAATTTTAATGCATTAATAAGAGATACAACTCCAAGAAAATTTGGAGTTCCTGCTTCATATTGATCTGGTGGATTAAGGTAAGTTATTTTGTTATCCAAAACAAGCTCTACAGTGCCGCCGCCAATATAATCAGGCATACCATCTTTAAAAGCTTCCTTCAA
>CAZLOP010000393.1:0-1537 GCA_964561205.1 uncultured Clostridium sp.
GTTATTAAGTTTTCAGCCATTAATTTTAGGTTTGTGGTGGTGTTATTTGTTTTACAAACTATTATAGGATAAAAGGAAATCACCTGATGACAACATGCATCAGGTGATTTCCTTTTACTTTATGAATTAAGGAGCGATGATTATTGGTTTTATTTTAGCATGGGCTTATCTAAAAATCTAATGATTAGCATATGAAATGTTTCTATCTATTGATAGAATATGGTAAAATAAATGTGTATAATGTAAAAAAACATAAACATTATGTCTATAACGAATAAATGGAGCTAGGGAGAAAGATCATGAAAATAGTATTTATAAATGTACCTTGGATGAAATATTATACAGGAGAAGGAGATGAAGAAACGCTTGTTCCTTCATGTGGTTATAATTTTCAAAATGTGAATGGCTATTATTATGGGTATGGAGAAGGATTAGATGAAATCCCTATTGAACAATTTGAGGGCGTTACAGAAGCAGATGATTTTGCAGATGATGTAACCGTTATTTGGACTGCTCATAATAGAAAAGGCGAAAATAAAGTAATTGGTTGGTATAAAAAAGCAACTATTTACAGAAAAATGAGTGAAACACTTTCTTTAGATAGTGAGCGGACTGTTTTTAAATATAGTATCAAAGCACCAGCACGTGAAGCGTTACTTTTACCAGTTGAATTTAGACTTTTAGATGCACAGCCAATGGAAGAAGGTCTTTATTTTGAAAAAGATGAAAAAGTAATTCGTGATATAGCTATGTATGTACATAATTATCAAGATGATCAAATGAATTTTGTACTTAAAGAAAAAGATTTAAATGGGGTATCCATTTTAAACTTCCCAGAATATGAGATGTATTTTGCAAAAGCAGATGAGTTTTTACAAAAGGACTTATATGGAAGAGCCATAAGATGCTTTAATAAAGCGATCTCTGAAGAACCTGAGTTAGCTATAGGTTACGAATGTAAAGGGAGTATTTTACTTAGTTTAAAGATGTATGATGAAGCGCTAGCAATTTACAAGAAAGTTTTAGAATTAGAACCTGATAATGAAGGGGCTATTTATTGTATGGCTCTTATTAGTGGCTTGTTAGGACAATATGAAGAAAGTCTTGAATATTATAATACTTATTTAAAGATGAGAAAAAGTGATATGAATGCTTTAGCAGAACGTGGTATAGTTTATTATCATTTAAATCAGTTTGAAGAAGCAAAAAGAGATATTCTCAAAGCTTATAAAAAAGAAAATGATCATTTAGGTTTTAAAGCATTGGTGGAATATTTAAACCTATAAGAAGGCACAGCAAGATTGGATTAAAAATGTAGATAGAAGAAAAGATAAATTTTAGAATATATTCTAGATGAAATACACAATAAAATGTGGTATGATGTATAATATAAAGAAAATTTAGCTTGAAATAGCCGGATAGATAAAAATGTGTATTTTAAATAAAAATAGGCATAGGATAAGCTTAGAAGCAAGTAGAATAGTATAAAAGTCAGTGCCTTTAGAATGGAGGGATGAGATATGAGTACAGCAATGAT
>CAZLOP010000394.1:0-1532 GCA_964561205.1 uncultured Clostridium sp.
CCTTTAAAAGTTCAAGCAAGAGTTTTTATTCATGAAACTGGTGAAGTTAAGGAGCAAGAAATCTTCTTAGGTGATATGCCAATGATGACAGATGCTGGTACATTTATTATAAATGGAGCAGAACGTGTTATTATATCACAATTAGTTCGTAGTCCATCTGTATATTTCAAAAAAGAAATTGATAAAAATGGACGACGTATTGTTAACGGAGAAATAATTCCAAATAAAGGAACATGGTTAGAATTTGAACTTGATGCAAGAGATGTATTTTATGTAAGAATTGACCGTACTAGAAAAGTACCTATTACAACATTCTTACGTGCTTTAGGATTATCTAGTGATGAAGATATTATTAGTGTATTTGGTGAAAATCAATATTTACTTAATTCGTTAAGTAAAGATACAACAAAAAATACAGATGAAGCATTGATTGAAATTTTCGAAAAATTGAGACCTGGTGAACCAGCAACACTTGATTCTGCAAAGAATCAGTTGATTGTTAGATTCTTTGATAAATTTCGTTATGATTTAGCTAAAGTAGGACGTTATAAATTTAACAAAAAATTAAATGTTATAGATCGTTTATTAAATGTAACTTTAGCACAAGATATCAAAGATGAAAATGGTGTTGTAGTTGCAAAAGAAGGAACAGTTGTAACTAAAAAAGTATTAGAAGAAATCAGACCAATATTAATGAATGGATTTGGTTTGAAGAAAACTATTATAAATGAAGAATTAGATGACTACGATCAAATTCAAGAAATATTAGTATATGATAAAAATGTAGATGATAAAATAATTAAGGTTATTGGTAATGATCAATCAATAGATATAAGAAGATTAACTATTTCTGATATTTATGCCGCAGTATCATATTATTTGAATTTACAAGATGGTATTGGTAATGATGATGAAATTGATAATTTAGGTAATCGTCGTGTAAGACAAGTTGGAGAATTAATTCAAGGACAATTTAGAGTAGGTATGGCAAGAATGGAAAGAGTTATTCGTGAAAGAATGACTACTCAAGAAATTGAAAATGTTACACCTAAATCATTAATTAATATTAGACCTGTAACTGCAGTATTAAAAGAGTTTTTTGGATCATCTCAATTGTCAAAATTCATGGAACAAATTAATCCAATTGCAGAATTAACAGATAAAAGACGTTTATCAAGTTTAGGGCCTGGTGGACTTTCTCGTGAAAGAGCTGGTATGGATGTTCGTGATATTAACCCTTCACATTATGGTAGAATTTGTCCAATCGAATCTCCAGAAGGTCAAAATATCGGTCTTATTACATCACTTGCAGGATATGCGAAAATTAATGAATATGGTTTTATAATGACTCCATATAAAAAAGTTATTGACGGTATAGTAACTGATGAAATTTGTTATTTAACTGCTGATGAAGAAAAAGATTATTATATTTCACAAGCAACAGTTAAAATGGATGATAATAATAGAATTGTAGAAGATGAAGTAATATTTAGATTAAATGGAGACAACGTAATGGCTAAACGTGAAGATGT
>CAZLOP010000395.1:0-1520 GCA_964561205.1 uncultured Clostridium sp.
TATCAACAATAACAGCATCATTGCTTAAAGTACTTTTTAATGACTTTTCCATTGTATCTATACACTTTTCTATTTCAGTATCTTTATTTAAATTAATTTCCTCACTTTTCTTTTCATAATAATTATTTATATTTATTATGCCATTTCTTTCTTCTATTTTATCATAACTGTTAAACTGTTTTATATGTTTTTTTAAGTAAATTTTCTTATTACCTATATTCAAAAATATATCACTTGATTTATTTCCTGTCGGTCTTAATATACTTCCACTTATTTGAACCTCCATTTCCTTATTATAAAAAGTATTAGCTATAACTGTACCATAAGGTTTTACCTCTCTTTCAAAACCTTCTCTTCCTTCTGATGATGATATTAAAGTATCACCTTTTCTTACTATGTCTCCTGGCATAACTGCTGGATTTCCAGCTACAGTATATATTCTTTTTATTTCTCCATCCATTTTTGCATAAACACCTTCTGGCCTTTTATTTTCTGTTTCTGGAGGATTAACTTTTTCCTTAACAACAACCTTTAGTGCAGAACCTTCAATTCTTGTTCTTATCCACATTATAGAATCATCTATATCCTCCATTTTTTTCTCTATATTATAAACATTAATTTGCTTTTTATTTATTCCTGGTTTTATACCTATCTCTTTTAATTCTTTTCTTACTTCAAATGGAGACAAATTGCTTTCCGTTTCTATTTCTATTGCCCATATATAGTTAGAAAGTAAATATATTATGCCAAAAAATAATCCTATTCCTATAACCAGTGATATTCTTCTTTTGAACTGTAATATCATAGTAACAAAATTACTTTTCCATACTATTTTAAACTTTCCATTGCACCTCTTAATAACATCCACAGTATCTTTATAATCTGAATATAATATTTTAACTCTTATAGTTGTAAGATTTATCTTTTCCACATTAGTTATATTGATATGATTATGCCACAATCCATTTAAAACTTTTTCAATGTTAACTGCACTTATTTCTAATTTAATTATCCCCTTTTTTAAATTTTCTAACCCCATACCTCTTACCTCTCATATGATATTCCATAGAAAACCCCGCTTATGGTTATTGTACAATCTCCAATAAATAAAATTTCAAAATTACTGCCCTTTATAGTTATTGCGCCTATTCTTGAGCCTATTTTCACTATATTATTTTCAAAAGCAAGGAGTCCTTTATGATTTTCTATTGTAATTTCTTTATTTCCTACGACTATTATTTTAGGTAATTCCATGGATATATCCTTAGGAAAATCAAAACTATCTAAAACCTTTTGTCTGCCTTTTTGAAGTCTTTTTTCCATACAAACATCCTCCATCATATACTCGTTCATATTAATCTATGATAAAGAACAAAATTTAATGATACATAATTTAATAAATAATAAAAGAACTCAGAAATTAACTTCTGAGTTCTTTTATTATTTATTATTTAAATATTCTTTTACAATTGCACTTACAAGTTTACCATCAGCTCGACCATTTGTTTTAGGTCTTACCT
>CAZLOP010000396.1:0-1511 GCA_964561205.1 uncultured Clostridium sp.
AGTTTCAGAAAAAAGTCTTTCAGATTTTTATTATATTATTTATTGATTTTGCTGTGCAAAATCTACCGCAGTTCTTAGCTTTTAGCTCTTAGTTCTTAGTTCAAATTATGATTTATCAAAAAAGAACTGTGTACTAATTATTTAGTACCGCAGTCCTTTTGATTATTAATTATAATTATGCTTATGATTGTCAGTATGAGAAATTCTATCTTCTCTTTCATGTACTTTTCCTGGTCCAAATCTTTCATCCAGACTAAGATATCCAGTAACTCTTGAAATTCCTTGAATATTATGACTTCCACAATTAGGGCAAGAACATTGACTGGCTTGTAGATTTGTTCCACAATTTTTACAATATCTTATATGGAAATTTACTCCTATATAGCTTATATTCGTATGCTTATATGCATAATTTATTATATCCATTACTGTTTCTCCATCTGGATAATCATCAACTTCTAAATAACTAATATGACCTCCATTGCATAGCTTATGATATGGAGCTTCTATATCAATCTTTTCTTTTATTGATATTGGATATCCAACAGGCACATGAAAACTATTTGTATAATATTCTTTATCTGTTACACCTTTTACATTCCCAAATATTTTTTGATCTTGTTTAATGAATTTGCCTGAAAGTCCTTCAGCTGGTGTTGCATAACAGCTCCAATTTAATTTATATTTTTCTGTCATTTGATCACAATAATTTCTTATATGTTCAATTATTTTTATACCTAATGCTCTTGATTCTTCATCTTCACCATGATGCTTTCCTGTAAGGGCAACTAATGTTTCTGCAAGTCCTATAAATCCAATTCCCCATGTTCCCTGCTTTAATATAGGTTCTATTGAATCATCTTCATTTAATCCTTCAGATCCCTTCATTAAGTGTTGCCCAACAACAAATGGTAAATCTTTAACTCTTAATTTCTTTAATATTTCGTATCTATGCAATAATGAATCTTTTGCAAGTTCTAATCTTAAATCCAGTGTTTCAAAGAATTTATCAACATTTCCTTTTGCTTGTAACCCTATTCTTGGTAAATTTATAGTTGCAGGTGCATTATTACCTCTTCCTTTACATCCGGGTTCTCCATTAACATTTTTCATTATGTAAGTTCTACATCCCATAGTTGCTGGAACATATCCTGCATCATAATATTTTTTATTAAAATCAGCATCAATGTTCATAAATGTAGGATTCATTCTTTTAGCTGCAACTCTGCATGCTAATTTATATAAATAATAGTAAGGATCATTTTCCTCTCTATTAACTCCTTCTTTAACTCTAAAAATTATATTTGGAAATATAGGCTGCTCACCTTTCCCTAATCCCTTTTCATATTCTAATAAGAAAATTTCACATACTAAAGCAGCATCTTTGCTGTTTGGTAATCCTATATTAACAGAACTAAAAGGTACTTGTGATCCAGCTCTTGAATGCATTGTATTTAGGTTATATACAACCCCCTGCATAGCTTGATGTACTCTCTTATTAACTTTTTTTT
>CAZLOP010000397.1:0-1511 GCA_964561205.1 uncultured Clostridium sp.
TCAAGAAGAATATACAGGAGCTAAATATATCCAAAAACAATTCAGAAATGCTGGATATAGCGCTAAAATAGTTCCATTTGATGTTTATGGATCTTCAACTGGTGAATTAAAAGTGGGCGATACTGTTTTAAATGCAAGGGTTTTCTCAAATAGTGCTGAAACAACTGGTATAACTGGTGAAGCTGTTTACTGTGGTCTTGGTACTCCAGAAGAAATTGCCAAAGCAAATGTTGATGGTAAAATAGCTTTCATACAAAGAGGTACTTTAACTTTTAAAGAAAAAGTTAAAAATGCTACAGAAGCTGGTGCAATAGCAGTTGTTATGTTTAATAATAATGGTACTTCTCCAACTTCAGGTCAATCAGAAAAAAATTATGTTCCTGCTATGGGTATATCTTTACCAGATGGTCAAGCAATTCTTGATAGAATGAATGCTGGCGAAACAATTACTTTTACTTTAAAAGTTGATCCAGCTCCAGTTTCAACTTCTTGGAATGTTGTTGCTAGTAAAAAAGCTACAAATAAAAGATCTAAACATAAAAACGAAATAGTTTGCGTAACTGCTCATATGGACAGTGTTCCTTTAGCTCCTGGTGCTAATGACAATGCTTCTGGTTCATCTGCTATGATGGAAATAGCTAGAGCTATGAAAAACTTACCTACTGATAGAGAAATTAGATTTATAGCTTGTGGTTCTGAAGAAGTTGGTCTATTAGGTTCTGCTGCTTATGTTGCTAGCTTAACTGAAAAGGAAAAATCTAGAATAGTAGGCGATTTCAATATGGATATGATTGCTACTGCTTACGAACCATGTACTGAATTAACTGTTTTCACTAATAGTGGTGAAGAAAATATATTAACAGACATAGCTTCTAGATCTGGTAAAAAATTAGCTTGTTTATCAACTGAAAGTGTTAGCTATGATGGTGAATACGATGGTTTCATGAACTCTTCTGACCACGTTTCATTTGACAATGCAGGTCTTACATCTGTATTATTTGCAAATTCTGACCCAGCTAAAAAGGATGACCCAAGAGCTGCTGCAGAACCTTATTATCACAAACCATCAGATAATATAACTAACTTCAGCGTTGATAGATTAGAAAGAACTATAAAATTAGTTGGTATATCTGTATACGAAGCTTTAAATATGAAATAAATTCTAATTTATAATATTCAAAATTAGTCAAATATAAATAAGCCGTGAGAAGAAATTCCTTTCACGGCTTTATTTTATATTTTTACTTTTTTATATTAATTATTTTATATTTTTGCTTTTTTATATTAATTTGTCTTTATTTCTGTCCAAGCATCATCATACATTTTCATAACATCATCTGAAAGATTTAAAAATACTTCTGTTTTATCTAAAACCTTTTGACTAGGGTAAGCAACAGGTGAATTTTTCATTTCTTCATCTAATATATCGTATACCCCTTGATTCGGTGTCGAATATTCAATATAATCGATATTTTGTTTTGCTGGCTCAGGATCTAACATAAAGTTTATAA
>CAZLOP010000398.1:0-1510 GCA_964561205.1 uncultured Clostridium sp.
TTTAAACTTTCATATTTCCTTAAAAGTCTTCTTAAATTTATATTTAATTAATAAATATGAAAAGTTTAATGCAACAATACCTTCACTGTTCTATATCCTATATTCACTTTTTATCTTATATAAATATTCTATGAATCTGCTACTTCATTCATTCTGCTTTCAATAACATCCACAGGAGTTATTTGTGACATTAATGAATATCTATAATTGACAGCAGCAGCTTCTATTATAACTGCAATATTTCTACCAGGACGTACTGGAACAATTAATTTTTTAACCTTTACTCCTAGTATATCCATATAATTTTCTGCAATACCAAGTCTGTCATAATCGTTATCATCTCTCCAGTGTTCGAAATGCATAACAAGTTTTATTGATTTCTTTTGAACTATAGAACTTAAACCATATAACTGAGTAACATCAATTATACCTATTCCTCTAACTTCAAGCATACCTACAGTAATTTTAGGCGATGTTCCTATAAGCTCTCCATCTATTTCTTTTATATCAACAGCATCATCTGTTACCAGTCTATGTCCTCTTTTTATAAGTTCAAGTGCTGTTTCACTTTTACCAATACCACTTTCACCTGTTATTAATATTCCAATACCAGAAACATCAACTAAAACTCCATGAAGTCTTGTTTCTGGCGCTAATTCGTCTGAAAGGTATATTGTTGCTTTGCTTATAAATTTTGTTGTTACAAGGGGACTTCTTAAAACCCATATCTTATGTCTCTCTGCTTCAGATATAAATTCAGGATGTGGTTCTAATCCTCTTGTTATAATTAAACAGCTTATATCAAAACTAAAATACTTTCTTACTCTCTTTTTTCTTAGTTCAATATTCATATCATCCAAGAAACTCCATTCAGCTTTTCCAATAACCTGAATACGTTCTGGTGCAAAATAATTATAAAAGCCTGCCAGCTGAAGCCCTGGTCTGTTTATATCGTTTACTGAAATATCAACATCATCTTTTCCTTCAACTAAAATTTCAAGTTCAAGCTCTTTAATAAGCTTTTTTAAACTAACTCCCATAACATCATTCCTCTATTATTTTTTTCTTTTTATACTATCTAACTGTGCTCTGAAATTTTTCTTTACATTATTTACATATTTTTGTCTAAGTGCAGTCTGAAATTCTTTTTCTTCTTCAGTAAGTTCTCTTTCCTGACTCAACTTGTATAATCTATTTACGTTTTCAACTACTTCTTCTATTTTCATTTTGTCTACATTAATTCCCATTGTATTTCATCCTTTCAATTATGTCTAAAATTATTCTATCATTTATCCTTAATTATTCAAAATACTTTATTTCGACATGACAAAATAAAATTCCAAAACCACTAATTATTAATATTTTTTGTTGTAATATACTGGTAAATGTTTCATGTATTGGAATTTACACTATCAACTTTTGCTTGATTTATTTTATTTTCTTGTTTTTTGGTTTTTTTATGTCAATAATTGTTTTACGAAATGTTTTTACAAATAAATTCCTTTTTATT
>CAZLOP010000399.1:0-1510 GCA_964561205.1 uncultured Clostridium sp.
AAAAAAAGAAAAGAAAAATAATTATCAGTACCAAAATAACATAGACCATAATCTCACCCCATACAGTAAAAATTGGCAATACTTGCAACATAAATTGCCGCAGTTTCTACTCTCATAACCCTAGGGCCCAAAGATATGCTAACATATCCACACTCATTTAAGATATTTTCTTCATTATCTGTAATACCACCTTCAGGACCTATTACATACAACATTGTAGCACACTTTTTCTTATTTTGTAAATACTTTCCTAATTTATTTTCCTTTTCTTTTACACTACAAACATACTTTTCTTCAACTTCTATATTTTTTAAATCCTTAATACTCATAATGTTTGTTATCTCTGGAATAATATTTCGATGAGATTGCTCACTTGCCTCCTTGCAAATAGATTCCCATCTTTTTTTCTTCTTCGCAAATTTTTGCGCATCTAATTTTACAATACTTCTTTCCATACTCACTGGAATAATTTTACTTATTCCTAACTCAGTTAATTTCTGAATAATTAAATCAAATTTTTGTTCTTTCACTAATCCTACAGCAACTATTATTTCAGTATCTAATTCATTATTTTCTTCTATTTCTTTTTCAATAGATATTTGATTATCAAAGCCATCTATTCTACACAAATATACTTTTTTATCATAAATGCACTCAATATTATCTCCTATATTCATTCGCATTACAACCTTAATATGATGCAAATCAGAATCTTCTAAAATAATCTTATTATTACATTTATCCTTAGCAAAATACCTTTGCATACTTACCTCACTTCAAATACTTTTTAATTTTCTTAAAATCTGAAGAACTATCTAGCACTGTATTATTTAATTCCTCAAACAACTTCTTTTGGTCTTTAGTTAATTTTTCTGGAATAATAATTTTAGTAATTATATACATATCACCTTTTCTTTTAGTTTGAACATTTTCAATTCCTTTACCTTTTATTCTTAATTTATCAGCATTTTGCGTACCAGAAGGAATACTCAAAGTTACATTGCCATATAAAGTAGGAACATCTTTTTTGCACCCCAATACTGCCTCTGTAATCGTTAAAGGTAAAGTTAAATATACATCATCATCTACCCTATCATACAATTCATGATCTCTTACAGTAAATTCAATATATAAATCGCCAGGATTTCCACCATTAATTCCAGCTTCTCCTTTACCAGAAATACGCAATCTATTTTCAGTATCTATTCCGCTTGGTACTTTAACAGTTATTGTTTTTGCTTTTCTTACCTGCCCATTACCATGACAACTATTACATTTTCTTTCAAATATAGTACCAGTTCCATTACAATTAGGACAAGTAGTTTTTGATAAGAAAGAACCAAACATAGTTCTTTGTTCCGAAGTAATAGTACCAGATCCCCGACACTCAGAACACGTCTTTGAATTAAATCCACCTTTCCCATCACAATCATCACAACTCTCAGTTACATCAATCTTTATATCTTTCTTACAGCCAAATACAGCTTCTTCAAAATCAATAGTCATTTTA
>CAZLOP010000400.1:0-1504 GCA_964561205.1 uncultured Clostridium sp.
TAAACTAAGAACTAAAAGCTAAGAACTAAAAACGGCGGTAGATTTTGCACAGCAAGGAAACTTATTATTTCATAATAAGGGCTAATTTCTATTAAAATCACAGATTTTAAGAAATTATGCCTGCAATAATATAATAAAAAAACGGAAGTTTTTTTACCGCAGTTCTTAGCTTTTAGCTCTTAGTTCTTAGTTAAAATATTAGTATAATAACACTGTGTTTTTTTATAAAACAATTACCTAATAGCAGTAAGATGTGACTAAAGTTCCTAAAAATGAGCATTTTAAGATATTCTATGATATATTTTACTTAAAGAAGAGGTTAAGTTTTTTAAGTATAAGAGGGTGAGAGAATGGTTACAAAGAAAAATTTTATAAGAAGTATAATAGGATTTTCTATAGCAGCAATAGTTATTAATGAAGGCTGGGGAATTTTCACTGGTTTATTTGGAGTAAAAGGGGGCTGGGTATCAGCATTACTTCTTACAGGCAGTATGTGGTACATAAATCATCATAAAGGATTGGTTTACAACAGTCAGGAAGCTGCATTTGTAGATATGGGGTTAGCCATTGGACTTTCTTTAATAGTACGGGATATGTTAAGTGATGGAATTAATGGGTTAGAAGCATCATTTCCAACTTTATTTTGTGTATGTATTGGAGGCATACTTGGCGGTATAGCAGGAGGCTTTTTTGAAAAGAGAAAGAGAGGTAGTAACTAATGGGATATAAGGAATGTATTTTAACAGTATTAGGAAGCTTTATGTTTACCCTTATTGTAATATTATGTTGGGGACGTATGGTAAACAAAATGGGAGCAGTTGGAGGCTTTTTAGCAGCAATGATAATTCCAGGAACAATGTGGATGGTTAATCATGGATTAGAGAGACATATGATTACTCAAGCTGGAGCTGTATGGATTGATATGGCAGTATCAGTTGGAATTGGTGTGTTTATTTCATCGGTTATTCAGGGTGGCAGTATAAAAAAATCAAAAAGGACATTAAGTGCAGCATTAATTGCAGGAATAATAGGCGGTACAATACTTAAATTTATATAAAAAAATTGAAAGGAAGTATAAAATATGATAGGTACAATAGCAGCAATGTTAACAACATTATCATTTGTTCCTCAGGCAATACAGGTTATAAAAACTAAGAATACGGAAGGAATTTCTTTAGGAATGTACTGTATGTTTGTTTTGGGAGTATTTTTATGGTCAGTTTATGGAATTATAAAAATGGATATTCCTTTAATAGGATCAAATATTATAACTTTTATATTAGCAAGTATAATATTAACATATAAAATTAAAGCATCAATCTTTAATAAATCATAATTTAATTAAGTAAGAACTAAGAGGTAAGAAGTAAGAGATTCGGAGAAAAATCTTTCAGATTTTTTATTATATATTGCAGGCATAATTTCTTAAAATCTATGATTTTAATAGAAATTAGCCCTTATTACGAAGTAATAAGTTTTCATATAAAATCTATGGCTTAGGTAA